>SOIV01000314.1 GCA_004377005.1 Candidatus Aminicenantota bacterium
CTAAGCCCTATTGAAAATATGCAAGAAATTATGTTAAGTAGGAATATCTCTTGAAAATGAAAAAGAGGAGGAATAATGAAAAAAGCAAACATATTTATCTTAATGCTTTTGCTGATAGCCCTTTATATCCAGAGCGCTCCCAGCACCAAGCCGCTAACCTTTGATGACTTCATTCGCTTCAAGCGAGTCAGTGATCCTCAAATTTCCCCGAAGGGAGATCTAATCGCCTTCGTAGTCACGGAAATGAATAAAGAGGGAAACACAAGCAACAGCGACATCTGGATCATTCCTTCCAGAGGAGGAGAACCGTGGAGACTCACCTCAAGCCCTAAAGCCGACAGCAATCCTCGCTGGTCTCCTGATGGAAAGAAAATTGCATTTATCTCCACAAGAAAAGACTCTCCCCAAATATGGATAATCGATCCCAAGGGAGGAGAAGCCTATCAACTTACGACTATTTCTACAGGAGCCAGAGGTGTCATCTGGTCCCCAACCGGAAAAAACCTGGCTTTTGTCTCTTCTATCTACCCGGATTGCAAGAGCGATGAATGCAACAAAGAAAAAGAGAAAAAGAAAGAAGAAAGTCTGGTCAAGGCCAAAATTTTTGACCAGCTGCTTTTTAGGCACTGGAATTCATGGCGAGATGGAAAAAGAAACCATCTTTTTGTCATCTCGGCTGAAGGGGGCAAAGCCGTTGATGTCACACCAGGTGACTACGATACTCCCCCCATCTCTTTGGGAAGCCGTCATGACTACGCCTTTTCTCCTAAAGGCGAACAAATCTGTTTTGTTCGGAACATTGACCCGGAATTGAAAATCTCACTCGGAACCAACAACGATCTTTTCGAAACGACCACCCGGGGAGGAAAAACCAAAACAATAACAGAGAATAGAGCTAACGACAACTCTCCTCATTACTCTCCAGATGGACGGTATATCGCCTACAGGGCTATGGCCAGGCCAGGGTTTGAAGCGGACAAATACAGCCTTATCCTCTATGACCGAAAAAATCAGAAAAAGATAAACTTAACAGAAAACCTGGATCGATCAGTGAATGAAATTCTCTGGTCTCATGACGGTGCTTCTCTCTACATCACTTTTCAAGAAAAAGGCCGAATATCTTTAGCCCGAATCTCACATAAAAACAAAAAGATGGAGAGAATTCTGGAAGGCCACTACATCGGTTCACCCAGCCTTACTCCTGACGGAAGAAAGCTCGTCTTCCTCAAACAAGCCATTAATCAACCTGCAGAAGTTTTCTCCCTTGATTTAAAAACGAAAAAGCTAAATCAACTGACTAGGATAAACAGCAAACTTCTCTCAAAGCTTGAGATGAATCATGCTGAAGAATTCTGGTTTGAGGGTGCAGAAGGAGATAAAGTGCACAGTTTTCTGGTCAAGCCTCCTTTCTTTGATCCATCAAAAAAATATCCCCTGGTCATGCTCATCCACGGAGGTCCACAAGGAGCCTGGTCTGATAATTTCCATTTCCGCTGGAATGCCCAGATGTTTGCCGCGCCAGGTTATGTGACGGCCATGATCAACTTCCACGGCAGTACCGGTTACGGTCAATCATTCACAGATTCAATAAGCGGAGACTGGGGAGGAAATCCCTATGATGATATCATGCGAGGCTTGGATTACCTTCTGGCAGAGTACGATTTCCTCGACAAAAACCGCCTGGCAGCTGCTGGTGGCTCTTACGGCGGGTACATGGTCAGCTGGATTGAAGGCCATAACGACAGGTTCAGCTGTCTCATTTCCCATGCTGGAGTCTATGACCTGCGCTCCATGCACGGAGCGACTGAGGAGCTCTGGTTTCCGGAATGGGATTTAAAAGGAACTCCCTGGACTAACAAGGAGATGTACGAAAAATGGTCCCCCAGTTTCTATGTCAAAAACTTTAAAACTCCTTGCCTGGTTATACACGGCCAGAATGATTTCAGAGTTCCTGTCACCCAGGGGTTTCAATTTTTTACTTCCCTTCAGAGGATGAGAGTCCCATCAAAAATGCTTTACTTTCCTGATGAGGACCATTTTGTCCAGAAGCCACAAAACGCAGAGCTCTGGTGGAAAACTGTCCATGAGTGGCTCGGAAAATTCTTGAAGTAAATT
>SOIV01000272.1 GCA_004377005.1 Candidatus Aminicenantota bacterium
TCCAATTTCTTCTCTATGAATTTAAATCTTTTTATAAATTTTTTATTGGCCTGTCTTAGAGCAATCTCCGGATTTATCCCAAGAAGGCGGGAGACATTGGCCATCGAAAAGAAAACATCTCCTATTTCATGGAATATTTCATCCTCTTTTTTCTCTTCTAAAGCCTTTTCTAACTCAGATATCTCTTCTTTTGCCTTTTTAAGAGCATCTAGGGGCTGATTCCAGTCAAATCCATAAGAAGAAGCACGAAATCCGATTTGGAATGCTTCAATAAGGGAAGGGGAACATTTAGCCAATCCATCCAAGATTGATTGTCTTGCTTTCTCTTCTTTTTTCTGTCGATACCACTCATCGATAACTTTCTCTGAAGTCCTGATGCGCTTTTGAGCAAATACATGGGGGTGTCGACGAATCATTTTCTGGTTGATTCCTTCCAAAACATCAGAAATTGAAAATTTTTCTTTTTCTTTGAAAATGCGGGCTAAAAAAACAACCTCCATGAGAACATCCCCCAATTCCTCGGCCAATGACCTGGGATCACCAGCACTGATCGCATCTACAGCCTCGTAGACTTCTTCTAGAAAATAATTAGCAATAGATTTTTCATCCTGTTCCCTATCCCAGGGACATCCTTTTTCACTCCTGAGATTGTCCAGGATCTCGACCAATTGCTCAAATTTTTTTCCTGCATTCTTAGTATCTTTCATTTCTCTTCCCCATTGAATTATTCCATGGAATATCATAGAATTATATACCAATTCATTAAAAATATTTTAAACCAGAAAAAATTTCAATCCCACAAGTTTCTGAAGGATTTTTTTAAGATAGGGGAAAAAATGCCAGAAAAAGAAAAAAGCAAAAGGAAACAAACAAAAAAGAAAAAACCTGAGGATATACAAGAAATCATTCCTCCCCTCGATTTCAGCTCTTTCGTTCTTCCTTTTTACACTCAGGCTGTAATAAAGCTGGGCCTGGCCAAAGATCCCTTAACCAACAAAGAGGAAAAAAACCTGGAATTGGCCAAGAGATCGATTGATTTACTCGGGCTTCTGAAAAAGAAGACAAAAGGAAATCTCAAGCCTGAAGAGGAAAAATTCTTAGACGCTTGTCTTCACCAGCTCAGGACGGCCTACATGGAGAAATTAGATATAATCAAGTTGTAATCTCATGCAAGTTATAAAAGGCTTTGAAAAATACCCATCCTTTTCCAGCGAATCAATTTTGGCCATAGGAAATTTTGATGGCATTCACTTGGGACATCAAAAAATTCTGCAACTACTTGAAGAAAAAGCCAAAAATCATGCTCTCCCCTCCCTGGTTCTGACATTTTCTCCTCATCCAGAAAAAATCCTGGGGGAAAAAATAATAAAAATGATTCAAACACTCGATCAGAGAGTGAGAGAGGTGAAAAAATTTGGTATTAAGGCTGTTTTAATCGTGCCTTTCGATGAGAAATTTTCAAGCCTTTCCGGTCAGGATTTTATACAAAAGATTGTTGTAAATATCCTTAAAGCAAAGGTAGTTATTGTCGGAGAAAATTTTCGCTTTGGAAAAAATCGTGAAGGAGATATTTCACTTCTCCGGAAATCGGCTTCAAGATTCAACTTTCAGGTTTATTCAATCCCTCCAGTGGTCAAGGATAGGATGACTGTAAGCAGCAGTCTTATCCGAAGCTCTCTCCTGGATGGAAAGATAGAACTTGCTAATGACTTACTGGGAAGACTTTATGAAATAGAGGGCAAAGTAATAAAGGGCAAATCCCGAGGAAAAACTCTTGGTTTTCCGACTGCCAACATTGAGACAGAAAATGAAATCGTCCCTCCCGGTGTTTTTATTACAACTGCCTGGATAGATTCTAAATCATTTCCGTCTCTGACCAACGTAGGAAATCGTCCTACATTTAACCAACAAGAAACAATTATCGAATCCTATATCATAAACTTGAACAAGAATCTTTACGGAGAGAAAATAAGAGTCAATTTCATAAAAAAAATAAGGAATGAAATGAAGTTCAAAACTCCAGATGACCTCTCCCAGCAGATTAAAAAGGATCTTGAAAAAGCGAAAGATTATTTCAGCAAAGTGTGGGCTTGATAAATCAAGCCCCTATAAGTAATTTAAAGATCTGACCCCGCATTTCCTTATACAAACAAAAATCTAAATTATGCTTGTTATAAAGGTTTGACCCCCTATTCCCCGCATATTTCCTTGACTTTTTCCTTAATATATAGCATTTTCTTAGGGAAAGAATGAATTTTTTCTCAAAAAAGGAACAAAACCTTCCCCCTAAATCAGGAGTCATTTTATGGTAGAAAAAATTAAAGCCAGGATAATGGATTACGGCAAGATAAAAAGAGCCATCCAACGAATGACCACTGAAATCATTGAACGCAACCGCAACCTAAAAAATTTGGTTATAGTCGGGATAAGGACAAGAGGGATATATCTGGGAAAGAGAATATCGAAATTGATTAAGGAACTAGAAAAGAGGGATATTCCAGTAGGGGTTTTGGACATAACTCTCTATCGAGATGATTTCTCAGAATCGGAAGCCCAGCACATGGTCAAAAAGACAGAAATAAATTTTTCTGTAGCTAAAAAAGATGTCCTTCTTGTGGATGACGTTCTCTTTACCGGAAGAACAATCCGGGCAGCTATGGACAGCCTGATCGACCTGGGGCGGCCCAAGACAATTCAGCTTCTTGTCCTCATCGACCGCGGCCATCGCGAGTTGCCAATCAGAGCTGATTATGTAGGAAAATTTCTTCCGACCTCAAAGCGAGAGGTTGTCCAAGTCCAGCTCAAAGAAATCGACAAAATCGATGAAGTCCTTATCACAGAACCGCCTGGAATGAAATAGGAGAAGGTCATTGGCCTTCAAACATAAACATCTTCTTGGTATCCAGGCCTTAACTCCTTCTGAGATAATAACGGTGCTGGATACAGCAGAATCCTTTTATGAGATTTCTACCCGGGAGGTAAAGAAAGTCCCGATTTTAAGAGGAAAAACTATAATCAACCTCTTCTTTGAACCCAGCACACGGACTCGGAGTTCTTTCGAGCTGGCAGCAAAAAGATTGAGCGCAGATATTGTTAACTTTAATCAGCAGACAAGCAGCGCAGTTAAGGGAGAAAGCCTGAAGGACACTATCTTAACCCTTGAGGCCATGAATCCCGATGCCATAATAATCAGACATTCTTGCTCAGGAGTTCCCCACTTCACCACTACCTTCTGTCAATCCCACATCATAAACGCGGGTGATGGCTCTCATGAGCATCCAACTCAGGCACTTCTTGATGCCTTTACTATTAGACAGGAAAAAAAGAATTTTAAAGACCTGAAGGTTACAATTGTTGGAGATATTCTTCACAGTCGGGTCGCACGATCCAATATCTTTCTCCTCCGAAAACTTGGAGCAAGAGTCGTTCTTGTTGGCCCACCTCCTCTACTCCCCCTGGAAATGAAGAAATTTGGGGTTGACATAGGCTTCAACCTCGATAGAGCTCTAGAAGGAGCAGATGTGATCATGATGCTCAGAATCCAGATGGAAAGGCAGCAAAAAAACTTCTTCCCGTCTATTCGAGAATACAGAAATCTTTACAGTCTGACAGAAAAGAGGTTCCGACGCGCGAAAAAGAAGGCCATTATTATGCATCCTGGTCCCATAAATAGGGGTGTCGAAATCTCAGCAGATATGGCTGATTCGGCGAAATCCGTCATACTCAAGCAGGTTGAAAACGGGATTGCAGTCAGGATGGCAGTTCTCTACCTTTTGCTGGGAGGAAAAAAACGTGAAGCTTTTGCTTAAGAACGGAAGAGTCATTGATCCCTCGTCGGGAACAGATGGCAAGTTAGATATTTTAATAGAAAAGGGGAAAATTGTTGATATAAAAGCAAGGATTGAATCTAAGGGAGCAAAAATCATCGATGCCTCAAGGTTAGTAGTTGCTCCGGGCTTTATCGACATGCATGTCCATCTCCGAGAGCCAGGCCAGGAGCATAAAGAAACCATAGCGACCGGCGCCGCTGCCGCAGCCAAAGGAGGTTTCACTTCCATCGCCTGCATGCCCAACACTGATCCTGTTAATGATAATCGGGGATTGACCGAGTATATTCTCTCTGAGGCAAAGAAAAAAGCTGTGGTCAATATCTTTCCCATAGCCTCCATAACCAAGGGGCAAAGAGGCGAAGAACTAACGGATATGGCTGACTTGGTGGATGCAGGAGCTGTGGCCTTTTCTGACGACGGTCAGTCTGTAGAAAGCAGTCAGATCATGCGTCGTGCTCTGGAATATTCAAAACCTCTAAACACTCTTATCATTGAGCACTGCGAGGATAAAAATTTAAGCAATGAAGGTGTAATGCATGAGGGGTATTATTCCTATCTTTTTGGTCTATCAGGCATCCCTGCTTCCTCAGAGGAGATAATGGTTGTTCGAGACATTATACTTGCCCAAGAAGCTGAGGCAAATATTCATATTGCGCATTTGAGTGTTAAAGGAGCTGTAGACATTGTCAGAAATGCAAAGAAAAAAAAGATAAAGGTCACCGCAGAAGTGACTCCCCATCATCTTTTTTTAACCGATTCTTGCCTTGAAAATTATGACACAAGCCTGAAGGTAAATCCTCCTCTTAGAAGCAAAGAAGATGTCCAAGCTTTAATTCAAGCAGTTAAGGAAGGAATTGTAGATGTCTTTGCAACTGACCATGCTCCTCATACGCAGGATGAGAAGGATGTTGAATTTGATAAAGCCCCCTTTGGCATAAACGGTATAGAAACTGCAGTTTCTCTCCTTCTGGATAGGCTTGTGAGCAAAAATATCATTTCACTCAAAAGATTCATTAAGATGATATCCACCACTCCCTCCCTTATTCTTGGACTCGAAAACAAGGGAAAAATATGTGTGGGAGCTGACGCTGATCTGACCATCTTGAATCTCAACAAAGAAATTGTTGTTGACGTCAGCACTTTTAAATCGATAAGCAGGAATAATCCTTTTCAAGGCTGGAAATTGAAAGGAACTCCAGCGATGACAATCGTAGGAGGAAAAATCGTCTATCCTTTCTTTTCTTCGAAAAGCTTATAAAAGATAGGAGTCGAACCAGGAGGAAAAACAAATTTCGTCATGAAAACAAATATCCCCCTATTTGAAAAAAAGTTAGGCTATAGTTTCAAAAACAAATCTCTGCTGATCCAAGCATTGACCCACAGTTCTTACGCTTACGAAAACACACAAAATGTGGAATCGGACAATGAAACTTTAGAATTCTTAGGAGATTCTGTTCTTGGCCTCATCATTGCTGACTACCTCTGTACCACCTATCCTGACATATCCGAAGGTGAGCTCTCCAAGCTCAAATCCTCTGCAGCAAAAACATCTTCGCTTTCTTACTTCAGCAAGAAAATAAAACTTGATAAAAATATACTCCTGGGTAAGGGGGAGGAAAAAAGCGGAGGGAGGAAAAAAAAGACTATCTTAGCCGGAGCCTTTGAAGCAGTGATAGCAGCTATATATATAGACGGTGGATTTGATGCAGCCAGAAATTTTCTCCTCTTCCTCCTTGAATCTTTGTTCAAAAAAATCAAGGCCGATAGTCACTTGATCAACAACTACAAATCGGCTCTGCAAGAATATCTCCAGAAGGAAAATCTTCCTGCTCCTGTTTATAAGACCATCACGACAATAGGACCTGACCATAAAAAAAACTTTGTCGTTGAAGTTCTCTTCGAAAAGGAATCTCTGGCAAAGGCAAAAGGCAATTCCAAAAAGAAAGCTGAACAAAAAGCCGCTCAAAAAGCCCTCAGGAACTTTCTGGGGAAAAAAATGAAGTCATTCACTTCAGATACATTCATCATGAAGAAAAAGAGATGATTGAATCTTACGCTTTTGGACGCATGGATGTGGATGGTCACACATACACCTCTGACCTTATCATTTTTCCTGATAGGGTAAATGACTCCTGGTGGCGAAAATCTGGTCATAACCTTTGCCTCGAAGACATAGAAGATGTCCTCAAGGAGAAGCCTGAAGTCCTGGTAGTCGGCACCGGCTTCTACGGTATAGTGAGCGTGGAAGAAAAAGTGAAAAGCCAAACTCAATCTCAGGGGATAGAGCTTATCATCGAAAAGACAAAAAAGGCTGTTCAAAGTTTCAACGAATTCGCTTCCAAAAAAAAGACGATCGGTGCTTTCCACCTGACCTGTTAAAGACCTGATTTTTTCTTTATAACTTTATAAGTGCACTCTTCAACCTGTCTCAAATGGCCAAATGCTCTAAATGTAAAAGAAGAAAGGGGAAAAGGCACTGTGTTGCCTTAGGAGATTATCTGTGCAGCCTTTGCTGCGGTCTCCTCAGGGAAAAAGAAATACACTGCCCTCAAAGCTGCACTTTTCTCAAAAAACACAGGCCTTACCAGGAGCAACGAATTATTAAAAAAAAGCAGGTGTCCTTTCCAAAAGGTCTATCCCCGGAAGAAGACATTTTGAATGATGAGAGGATGGCCTGGCTTGCTATTCATATAGAAGCGCCTTTGAAAGAATACGCAGAAAAAAAAGAGTCTTTTACTGACAAAGAAGCCCTTTTATCTCTGGAGTATGCTAGAGAAAAAATTGAAAAAGATAAAGGACTTCTCTTTATTCCGGAAGAAAAGAGTAAGCCAAAAAATGAAATCGGAGAAGCAATCTTTCAGAATATAGAGAGATGCCGGTATGAGCGAAAGATCATCCTCCCTGGAGACGCAGCGACTTACAAGAAAGAAGAAAAAATCCGGTGCCTGGAGAGGATTATGTTTGGAGTCAAATTCTGGGCAAAGGGAAACTTCGAAGGCAGAAATTATATCGATCAGGTTATAAAGCGCTTCGC
>SOIV01000052.1 GCA_004377005.1 Candidatus Aminicenantota bacterium
AATGATGCCCCTGATGATGACGGAAATGATGCCCCTGTGTCTAGTAATGATGCTTCCAAAAATGCCTAAAGAAAACAAAATTGATTTTGTCTTGAAGATGGTTGTTTCCCTGATGGAACAGGGTAGCGCTGGGATGTCCGAGGAAGAAAAAAATGATTTTGTGTTGAAAGTAACCGATAAGGTGAAAACCTGAGATAAAAAGAAGAATTTCACAAAAAATCTTATCCCCAGTATTGTTTTTGCCTGGGATGACATTTTTAAGAATTGAACTATGGAAATAGAGTTTTTTCCAAAACTTACATCAGCTCTCGCCGAGAGGGTAAATCAATTTAGGTTAGAAAATTTCTATACCGAAGAAGAAAGAACACCGGAAAACTTGGCAGCAGAAGAAGAAAGTTTCTGCAGCCAGCCCAAAGCTTGGTTATTGGTTTTTGAGGGGGATCAAATAATCGGCACAATCTTGCTTCATGAAAGAAAAGTGATGTTTAACAACGGAGAGGTAAATTTGGGAGGTATCGGTAGTGTCTGCACTCATACTGACAAAAGAAATCAGGGCATTGCCACATCGATGCTAAAAGAGGCTGTGAAGATTTTATTGAAATGGGAGTGTGACATTGCTTATCTTTGTGCCAATATTGAAGAAACGGGATATTTGTATGGCCAGGTAGGTTTTGTTCCCTTAAATAAACCTTATACTTACTATGGACGGTCGGGCAAGCTGCATCAAGGAAATAATGGCATGATTGCGCCCCTCAATTCTTCAAGCATATTTGAGGAGGTTCTTAGCTCAAAGCATAAACTCCATTTAGGTCAAGGGAACTGGTAATGATTTCAAAGAAATAATAATGAAAATAATAATGAAACATTGAAAAATAAATCAAAAAAAGCTAAGATAAAAATCTCCTGTTGAACCGTAAAAGGACTGTAATAAAGATAGGAATTAGGGTTGTTAAGGGGATTTGTTTGACGATTCAGAGGGGCGCGGTTTTGGCACAGGCAGAAAAACTTCGTGACGTAATTTCGTTAATATCAATAGATTGAGAAAGAGCGGACATAGCTCAGCGGTAGAGTACGAGCTTCCCAAGCTCGGTGTCGCGGGTTCGAATCCCGTTGTCCGCTCTTTTTCCATCATTTAAAATTTTAATGCCTCCTTTGATATCGATTTCCCTTTTGCTAGGCAAAGTATGGATTTAGATTATGAATAAACCTAATGAGAATAATGTGAAGGAATGGAATCTTATCGCGGATAAGAAGTCGCTCAGAGGATCTTTTAATATGGCTATTGATGACTTTCTTTTCCAATCCCTGAGCGGGGAGCCTCAGACTTATCTCCGGTTTTACAGGTGGGAGAGGCCAACGGTATCTCTTGGATATTCTCAGGATATTCGGAAGGTGGTCGATGTGGAGTACTGCCAGAAGCAGGGAATAGACATCGTTAGAAGAATGACAGGAGGAAAGCTGGTTTTACACCATAAAGAGGTAACCTACTCTTTGTGTTCTTCAGACAGAGAAACTTTCACTTCAACGCTAACAGATTCATACAGATTGATATCGCAAGCTTTGATGCGGGGTATAGAAAAAATGGGTTTAAGACCAAGCTTGGCTGATGCTCCTCCCAATTCTTACCTGAGAGGAAATCTGCCCTGTTTTTCCTTTCCTGCAAGGGATGAAATTGAAGTAGAAGGAAAGAAATTGGTGGGCAGTGCTCAAAAAAGAGCGGGCTCGAAATTTATCCAGCATGGTTCAATTCCTTTAGAAGAAGATGAAGGATTTTTAGCGCATGTTTCATTCTTAAAAAAGGAAGATAGCAAAGGGCGTATGATATCTCTTTCTCAGGCTTTGGGAGAGAAGGTCAGTTTCGATTGGGCAGTTGAGTGTTTGAGCTCGGGAATTTCTGAATTTTTCAAGATTAACTTTAGACCGAAAGTTTTTAACGCCGAGGAAAAAGAAGCAATCTCAAAGATCCAGGAAGAGCGATATGCCAACAAAGAATGGACCTATGTGGTCAGAGCTTAGAGGTCTTATTAAAGGGGTCAGGTCTTGTTTTTTGCTTGTATGAGATATTTAAGACAGGCAAAAAGCAAAAAACAAGACCTGACCC
>SOIV01000112.1 GCA_004377005.1 Candidatus Aminicenantota bacterium
CACTATGTCCGGTCAAACAGGGGGAAAGATGCGAGAATCCAAACCTACCCTTCCCAAGACTATCGGGATCTGGACAAGGCCCGATTCACCCCGACTCATCACTACCAAAAATATATTTGATTATATGGACGGTGCTGGAGAACTCTATATCGGCTATCGCTTTGACCACCTCGAAGCCTACGAATACAAGGCTCAAAACCAGAATAACATCCTTGTTGAGCTTTATTTCATGAAAACATCAGACGATGCCTTTGGCCTGCTTTCCCTGGATTGGGGAGGCGAGTCCGTGGAGTTGGCAGGCGAACCATTGGATTCAGCCAAACCTCTGCAGGCAAATGCGGCACCTGAAAGCTCCTCCTGGCCCCGGGCTCTTTACGGCGAGGGACTGTTGCGGCTCTGGTCAGATACTATCTACGCCAGGATTATGGCTTACCAGGAAACGCCAGAATCAAAGGAAGTGGTTCTGGCGCTCGGTCGTTCCATTGTCAAGGAGCGCGGGAATCCTCCTCTACCGGTAATACTGAAAAAACTTCCGGACTCATTTCCTGCGGACTGGATGCTTGGCAAGGACAGGACAAGCTACTTCCGTTCTCATCTGGTGCTTAATTCCATTTATTATCTCGGACAGGATAACATGCTTGACCTGGATCTTAACTCAGAGGCAGTCACATCTCCCTACGAAAGAAAAGATTCAGGGGGAAAGAAACGAATTCATTTCCTTTTAGTGAAATACCCTGATAATAGACGCGCTCGACAGGCACTAGCTCACTTCCACAAAGTCTACCTTCCCGAGCATCTTATTTTCCTCCAGGCTGGCTCTTCAGGAGAAATTTCGAATATCTTTCTCATCGAGGACGGCTGGCTAGGTTATAAAATCAAGGACAATACAATAGCGTTCATTTTTGAGTGTCCTGACCAGGAGACTGCCAGGATAATCATTAATCAAATATGATAGTATTTGATCCAAAAGGAGGTATTGCGTGCCACATAAACGAAGGTCATTGACTCGAAGAGATTTTCTCCGAGGAACTCTCGGGGCAACCGTTGGCACGTCCCTAATAGGGACGAAGTGGCTGAAGGCTAGAGGAAAAGCAAGCGGCTCAAGCCTGGTAACCATTGTCCGCGACAAAGGCGCCATGGATGCCAGCAACAATGTCAATCCCGAAGTCTTGAAGACCATGCTCGACCAGACTTTGTTCAAACTGACGGGTAAAAAGACCACCAAAGATGCCTGGCTAAGCCTAGTCAAGCCCGAAGACACTATAGGCCTGGTCCCCACGCCACATCTCAATCCCACTCACCAGGAAGTGGTGGATGCCGTCAAGAGTTCGCTCATAGACGCTGGAATTCCCGAAGACAAAATTTTGAATGCTCAGGGAGGACCTGATAAACCTAAGATCTGCACTGCCCTGATTGCACTCCCCGCTCTCAAAGCCCACTGGTTGACAGGAATCGGGACCGTGATGAAACTCTATATTCTCTACTCAGGAAAGCCTAGCAACTACCATGATGAAAACAGCTCCAAACTGGGAGAAATATGGAACCTGCCGTTTGTCAATGGAAAGACCCGTCTCGTACTCGTCGATGCACTTCATCCCCTCTGTGATAAAGGGCCCCAGGTGAATCCCCGGTACAAATGGGCATATAATGGCTTGATCGCGGGAACAGACCCTGTGGCTGTGGATACAGTCTGTCTGCGCATCATCACAGAAAAAAGGAAGGAAATAAGAGGAGAGCCCTGGCCTCTCAGCCCTCCACCGCTCTGTGTAGAGGCGGCAGATAAAGTCTACGGTCTGGGAACGAGCAACTGGGATAAAATCAAAGTTGAGCTTTCCGGCTGGAAGGAAAGTCTGCTCTTAGGCTAAATCCTCTTTTCAGCTTTAATCTGAATCATTTGCAGGTCCTTTAGATAAAAATCTCTCTCTCATTTTCGCCCCTAGGAAAGCTTTACTGACTTTATTATGCATAGAAATTGACCAGCAATTAAAAGGACGGAGTTCTAGTCTCCCTTGGGGCCCCAGATAACATATTTTTTAAGATATATGTATGAATATTTTACATTTATCCACTATCTGTCATTCATAGAGGACAGGAAAAAGTCCTCTAATTTAGAAATCACTCTGAAATTTTATTGGCACATTTATTGCACAGAACTTATCCAGAAGGAGAAGTTATATTATCTTAGTAAAGGAGGCTATTATGAAAAAGTTTTGGCTGATATTAGTGGTCTTGGTTCTTGTATCCTGTGTCAAACAAACTATTAAACAAGAAGCGACATTTCTAGAGAACCATACTTTTGAGGAAGTGTGGAACGCATCAATTAAAGCTATTAATGATATTAAGTTTACCGTAGATAGTATGGATAAAGAGGCTGGGTTTATCGCAGCTGAAAGAGGAAGGCGTGCTATTTTTGAGAACGCTCCACCAAGGCTATCAGTCATGATCAAAGAAGTAGGTGGAAAGGTCTATGTTGATTGTAAGGTTCTTCAGAAAAATCAGTTTATCGATATAGGAGGGGTAGGAAAAAAGACGGTCCGCAAATTTATGATAGCCTTGAATCAGAATCTCAATAGGTAATTTCAGATCTAGGGGGACGTTCCCTAAAGTACCCTGCTTGTCGAGAGTTTAGCGGGCGTCCCCCATCCTGTTATCAGAATCGTCTGCGCGGTAATTTATCCTTCTTGTTGACAGGGTTTGCATCCATGGCCCACATGCCGCGACCGTGGGTAGCAATCACGATGATATTGTCTCTGGGATGAATGATCAGATCATGAACAAAGGTTGAGGGCAGATTGCCTCCCAGGATGTTCCACGTTTTGCCGCCATCTGTGGTTACATAAACACCGATGTCGGTTCCGACATAGAGAATGTCTTTGTTTACCGGATCTTCCCTGATGACATTCACCGGTCCAAGGGGAATGTTTCCGGAAATATCGACCCAGGTTTTGCCGTAATCGGTTGATTTCCAGACGTAGGCGGCAAAATCATCATCCCGTTTTCCATTCTGGGTCATGTAGACTGTACTCAGGTCGTAGGCTGAAGCAACCAGTTCGGACACCCATTTCTGATAGGGCAATCCCTTCATGATTTCCTTCCAGGTCTTGCCGCTGTCCATAGTGACATGGACTTTGCCGTCATCAGTACCCACGTATATCAGACCGAATTTTAGCGGAGATTCGGAAATCGAAAAAATCGTTTGGTAAGGGATATCCGCTATTTTAGATTTTACGTTGTACGTCAGGTCCTTGCTGATTCTTTCCCATGAGTCTCCACGGTCCCGCGAACGGAAAAGATACTGCATTCCATGATAGATCGTATTGGAATTGTGAGGAGAGATGATAAAGGGTGCAACCCATTGTCCCCGCAGCTTCGGCTCGTTTTCGTACTGCCGGGGAAGTATACGTTTCTCTCCTTCATCGCCAGGGACGCTGAGGTCAGTTCTGTTAATGTGCCCGTAGAAACCAGCGGAATAGACGATATTCGGATTCGTGGGATCAATGGCATGACTGCTGCCTTCACCGCCAGGTGCTCGCTCAAAATCCATCGTAGGGATCTTATCTCGACCCTGGGTGAGGTCGACAATGCCTCTGTAGCTGCCATGATCCTGCATGGAACCATAGACGCGAAACGGCATATCCGTATCGAAGGCGATATTAAAAAACTGGCACACGGGCAGGTTATGGAGAAATTGCCGCCAGGTTTTGCCCTTGTCGTAGGAAATCACGATACCGCCATCGTTGACGTTGACAATGTAGTTGGAATTGTTGGGATCGATCCACAAGCCGTGATGATCAACATGCATTCCCCGCAGCTCTCGGAATGTCTTTCCGCCATCTTCGGACACACTTAGCGGAACCCCCATGAGGTAGACGGTGTTCTCATCGTTGGGATCAACACGCATCTGACCGAAAACCCAGCCATATGTCCTTGAATGACGCATCATGTAGCGTTTCGTCTCCGGTGTTAAACCGCTCACCTCTGTCCAGCTCTCACCCTTGTCATCAGAACGGTAGATTGTTGCTCCTTTTATGATGCCGCTCGAGGGAAGTCCGTAGGTATTTGCTCTCTCTTCCTCAGTCGGTTCCCGGCCAATCTCATAACTGTCAACAAAAGCGTAAATAACGTTGGGTTTGGACAGGCAAAGATCGATGCCGATTCTGCCTCTAAACTTTGCCTCAGGCAGCCCTTTGTTTATGGGTTTCCAGGTTTTGCCTCCGTCGGTTGTCTTGTAGATTCCGCTTCCCTTGTAATCAGGTTCATTCCTGGGGTCGTTCCATTTTTTGCGCATCCTTTGCCAGGTAGAGGCGTAAAGTGTATCGCTGTTAGAAGGATCCATGACAAGGTCATTGGCTCCGGTCTCTTCGTCGACATAAAGAATTTTTTCCCAGTTTTTACCGCCGTCAACGGTCTTGTAGACCCCGCGTTCTTTGTTGTTGGTCCACTCATGACCGGAAGCAGCTACGTAAACAACATCAGGATTTTTAGGATGAATGACGATTCGTGCAATCGTAAGGGTTCCAGTCAATCCCATGTGCTGCCAGGTCTTACCCGCATCGGTTGACTTATACACTCCGGATCCCGCCATCGAGCTTCTGAAAATGTTTGGCTCACCGGTTCCTATCCAGACGATATCATCGTTTGATGGAGCAATGGTGACATCACCGATCGAGGTTGACGCCTCCTGGTCAAAGATCGGGTCCCAGGTGGTTCCCTCGTTTTCCGTTTTCCAGACTCCTCCGGATGCCGTGGCCACGTAAATCGTGTAGCTTTTTCCCTTCGGAGTAACTACTGCAATGTCAGTACATCTTCCGCTCACATTCTTCGGACCGATATGCTGCCACTTCAAATCTTTGAACGGAGTATTCTTTTTCATCTCTTCATGCTGGCTGAACCATTTCATCATGAGTGCCGGATCGGTGGAATGGATTCTTTGCGGCTTTTTGGCCTTTTTAGCAGGGAGGGGGGACGTAAAGAAAGTCAAAGCCAAGGTTAATACACATAAAAATACCATTACTCGGTAAAATTGCTTTTGAGAAATCATATCTCCTCCTTATTAAAACTTTTGAACTTTATTAATACTTTAAACCCTTAGATGATTAAAATGCTTAACTCATTTTAAAAAGAACACGTAACTATTGCATCTGAAATGACCATTGTTGATAATTAATATCAATAATCAATCTTAACTCCCATGATATAAAACATGAAGGCCCATTTATCGGATATCTCCTCGATTCTTTTCGTTGTGCTGCTTGCTCCGTGTCCGGAGCGGGTTTCAATTCTGATTAGGACCGGATTGTTGCCTGTGTGTTTTTCCTGCATTTCGGCAATGAACTTAAAGGAATGAGCTGGAACCACCCGGTCATCATGGTCAGCTGTTGTTACTAGCGTGGCGGGATAAGCAACCCCTTCTTTGATGTTGTGTAGCGGCGAATAGGAGTAAAGATTTTTGAAATGCTCCTCCTCGTCACTGGAGCCGTATTCCACGACCCAGCCCCAGCCAACCGTAAATTTATGGTAACGAAGCATATCCATGACACCTACCGCAGGAAATACTACTTTGTATAAATCCGGTTGTTGAGTCATACAGGCACCCACCAGTAAACCGCCGTTGGAACCTCCAGCAATGGCCAGTTTATCTTTGGATGTGTATTTTTCCCTGATCAGATATTCAGCAGCAGCTATAAAATCATCGAACACATTTTGCTTGTTGAACAGCATACCTGCTCTATGCCACTTTTCGCCGTATTCGCCCCCGCCGCGGATATTTGGCATGGCATAAACTCCGCCGTTCTCCAGAAGGACGATAAGAGCGGGGCTAAAGGAGGGAAGCCTGCTTATGTTGAAACCCCCATAGGCGTAGAGGTAGGTAGGATTATTGCCGTTCAATTTCAATCCCTTTTTATGAACAATAAACATCGGGACTTTGGTTTTGTCTTTGCTTTGGTAAAAGACTTGTTTGGCAACATAATCCTCCGGATTGAATTTGACCTCGGTTTTACGAAAAACTTCTGTCTCTCCACTTGAGATGTCATATTTGTAAATTGTAGGGGGAGATGTAAAAGAGGTAAAGGTATAGAATAAAATCTTATCTTCTCTTTTCCCGTAAAAACCGTAAGCATTTCCCAGGCCCGGCAGTTCAATTTCTTTCACGAACTTTCCTGTTAAGTCATGCTGGTAAACCCGTGTTGTCACATCTTTCAGATAGCTGCAATACAACTGACCACCCGCCGTATTGGCGCTACGCAAGACCTCTGGTTTCTCGGGAATGATGGTCTTCCAATTTTCTTTATCTGGATTCTTCGGATCCATAAGAATGACTCTGTTGTTGGGAGCATCTATGTTGGTGAAAACCAGGAATTTATCTCCGATGTTATCGATAACATAGCTGTCGAACTCAAATCCCTTGATCAGGGGGCGAAATTTCATGTTTTTTACCGAAAGATCTTTATAATACAGCTCGTTGCCATGAGTTCCTTCTGAAATATTCAAAAACATGTATTCCTCGCCTTCGGTGACATCTACTCCTTTATACCGAAACGGATGTTCTTTATCCTCATAAACGAGTTTATCTTTGGTCTGAGGATCGCCCAGTTTGTGGTAGAACACCTTTTGAAACTCGTTTCTGGCGGTTAATTCCTGACCTTTTTCCGGTTTGTCGTAACCGCCGTAGTAAAATCCGTTGCCATGCCAGGAGGCGCCGGAAAACTTTACCCATCGGAGGCGGTCAGATAATTCCTTTTTGGATTCAACTTCCATGACTC
>SOIV01000235.1 GCA_004377005.1 Candidatus Aminicenantota bacterium
TAAGGGGATTTCTTTTCACCGCTATAATATCCTTCTCTTGTTCTCACTTTGTACTTCTTTTTTGAAGTAATAACTTTGATTTCTCGATATTCATTTTCTTGATTTCCATAGGAAGTATATCCGAGTATATACTGATGACTGAGTTCTTTTTTTATCTCTCTTAAAGCAGTTTTTAATTCTTCAGCTTGGTTGATGAAAAATGCCTTTCCTCCTGTGGCTCTAGAGAATCTTTCAAGAGAGTAAACAATACCAAAGGAGGTTAATGAAGGAGAATGTTTATACTTTCGTAAATATTGGTCACTTAAAGGAATTTTATAGCCGATGGTAAATATAGGAATATCTACTCTTCTTGCAATTTCAACGGCTTGATAGTGAGAATATTGGCTATCATTCTCAATCCCATCTGTAATCAAAAGAATAGCCCTCTTTTCGTTATTTCCTTCATTAGCAAATTCTGGAGTTACCGTAACTGCATCGTTTAAAGCTGTCTGGCCATAAGCTTCGGTCTTCTCCAGGACAGCTAAAAAATAATTCTTATTATTGGAAAAATTCATAGCAACCTCCACTTCTCCATCAGCAAAAATCAATAAAGAGAATTCATCATCAAGATCAAGAAGGAATGTCGCGAGATACTTGAGTGATTCCTTACTTTCTTTCAGCTTATCCTGGAGAGCCATGCTTCCACTTACATCAAGGAGAACCGTTAAACTTAAAGGTGCTTTAAAATCGTGGCTAAAGTAGGTTAAATCCCTCTTTTCATTGTTCTCATAAATAGAAAAATCTTCCTTTGTTAGGTCGTTAATGTACCTTCCTTTTTTATCCTGGACTGTTACGGCTATTGAGATGGCACTGACTGCTACAGTATGAGACGTTTTTTTATTTTTTGTTTCTTGTGAAAAGGATGATAGGGAAGATACATTTATCATTGCCGTAAAAACGAAAATAAAAATGACTGATAATGGCAAAAATTTTCTTTGTTTGCTCAGTGTGACTCTCCTCAATTTTTTTATTTTCAGCACTTTCTTATTATTATAGCTTAAAATTGATGGATAAAGGAAACGGGAATTAGTTTAAGAAATGTAGCCTTTTTTGATTAAATAATCCTTGAGGGCATTTTCCCAAGAAGAAAATTCAGTCAATCCTATCTCTTTTGCTTTTTTGTTCTCCAAAACAGAATAAGAAGGCCGGCAAGCTCGTGCCCCGTAGGTTTCAGAATCGATAGGCTCAAGTTTAGGCCTTTTTCCCGTTAGAGAAAATATGGTGCTTGCAAACTCACACCAGGTGCACTGACCTTCGTTTGTTAAATGGTAGAGACCATAATGTTGTGTGCGGATAAGCTCTCCAATTCTAAGCGCAAGTTCTGCAGATGATGTGGGGGTAACACACTGATCGTTCACTACTCTTAAAGGTTTTCCTCTTTTCTCTATAAATACCATCGCATCAACGAAATTGGTTCCCTTCCCCCAGCAGCCTGCTTCTCCATAAAGTCCACAGCTTCGGATAAGGAAATATTTCTCCAGAATATTCTGAACAAAATATTCACCGGCTAACTTGGAGACAGCATAAACATTAAGAGGGTTGGGTTTGTCCTCCTCTACATAAGGTGTCTTCCTATCCCCATCAAAGACATAATCTGTGCTGAAATGGACCAAGGTCAAACCAAGCTCCCGGCAAATCAAGGCGAGATCCCTGACAGCTATTGAATTAACTTGGAAGGATTTCTGCGGATTTTCTTCGCATTCATCAACTCTATGGTAGGCAGCAGTATTTATGACTATATCAAGGTTAATTTTTGAAAGAGTTTCTTTTGTCTTTTCAGGCTCTGTAATATCAAAATCAGGATAATAAAGAGGAATAACCTTCTCTCCTTTGAGGACTTTAACCAAATCAGAACCGAGTTGACCGTCAGCTCCGATAATTGCAATTTTCATCTTTAATAAATAACTTCTACTTGAATAACTATTACCAAAACTAAATTCTTGATAGATCTATTGATCCCTTTATTCTATTTCCCTTGGGACTAAGAAACTTTTAACAATCCTTCGGATAAGCCC
>SOIV01000021.1 GCA_004377005.1 Candidatus Aminicenantota bacterium
GCCAGGGAGGAAAGGAGCTCCTCTGAAGTCACAGCTGCTGTTCCCATTTTGCCCACGACTATTCCTGCGGCTGCGTTGGCAAGTATAGCGGCTTCCTGGATCGAACCTCCTGAGAGAAGGGCCAGGGCGGCTGTGGCAATCACTGTGTCCCCTGCTCCTGTAACATCGTAGACTTCCTTGGCACCAGTGGGGATATGCAGCGGCTTCTTCCCTTTTTCAAACACTGTCATGCCCTGCTCTCCTCTTTTGAGAATGAGGTATAGAGCTGAAATTTGAGAAAGGATTTTTTGACCTGCTCTTTCAACTTCAGAGTCAGTCCAGCAATCGTGCTGGACAATTTTTTCTGCCTCGAAGTGGTTAGGAGCGATGAGTGTGACAGGAGAAAAAAGGAAAAAATTCTCAAACTTGGGATCAACAATGACGGGAATTCTTCTTTCCTGGGCAAAGGAAAGCACTTTGTTCACAAGCGATTTGGTGAGGGTTCCTTTGTTATAATCGGAGATGAGAATACCGTCGTATTTTTCTTCCTGAATAAAATTGAACATCTGCTCTTCGATCATCGAAGAGATCGCTGTCTTTTTTTCCAGATCTACTCTAACTACCTGCTGCTGGTGAGCAATGATTCGCGTTTTTACAATGGTGGGACGGTTATCATCGGCGATAATACCACGGTTGTCAGGAACATTTTCTTTGATCCACTGTCCTTCTGCATCATTGCCGACAACACCCACGAGGAGTGGGAAAGCTCCCAGGCTTTTCAGGTTATGGCTGGTATTTCCCGCTCCGCCCAGGCAGGAAGTATCCTTTTTGACCTCAACGACAGGAACAGGCGCCTCTGGAGAGATGCGTATGACATCGCCCCAGATGTATTTGTCAAGCATGAGGTCCCCTAAAACCAGGACTCTCTTATCCTTGAAATTCTTAATAATTTGACGCACCTTTTTAGATTCTATGTTTATCATTTGTCATCCTCTCTTAAAAATATAGGATTAGAAATGATCCAGGGTATATTCTTACCCAATGGAGATCTCTCGGTGAGATAGACTTCCACCCGGTAAGTTCCTGGATGTGCGGCTTCGTAAGAAATGCTGTCTTCGGTGGAGCGAAATATCATTTTTCCATTATGAACTAGATGAATGTCTTTGGCAAAAGGAAAGGGAGCTTCGATGTTGAGGGTCACCGGAGATTCATACAAAGCTGTGCTGCCCATAGGCGTCGTTTTTCCTCCTTCTTCTCCCGAGAACCGGAATCCATGTGCATGAGCAGCCGCATGGATAGAGTTATAAAATCTTCCCTTTCTTAATGCCTCATAGACTTGATGCTGGGCTGTATCAAAATCCTCTGAAAGGGGCGATTGGAGCAAAAGATGAAGGTGGAGGAGGTTAAAGCCTGGACGGTAGAGGAGATGGGCATCCAGGCTAAAATAGCCGTAAATCGGGTGGAGGTTGTTGAGTTCGTCCCATTTTCTTAGGTTTCGATGAGGGCTGTCGAACATTTTTAAAAGAGCATACTCAGGCTTTATCAGAAGAGCAGGAAGCGAAGGAAGTGAGGCAAGGATATTTTTTTTCAGCGCGGTATCGCCATTTATTATTTCAATCCCTCCATATTCGATAAATTTGCCCCATGACCACCGGGTCTTTGAGTAAGGGTGGGCGATAATCGAAAAGCCTCCTCCTGCTCTTATCTCGTAAAAAGCATCTTCGGTATTATGCGAAAAGTTGCGGGAGGGCAGTTCGAAGCCTAAAGCAACAAGATGGCCCCGGCTTACTGAAAGCTCAGATCCTGCAAGAACGAGAACTCCTTCTTTCCAACCCTGGCTCGAATAAGACTCATGATTAGGATTGCCGTGGTCAGTAAGAATAATGAAATCGATGTCGGCCTGAGAAGCAAGCTTTGCGATTTCATCCAGGCTTTTTCTTCCGTCTGAGTAGGTGGTGTGGATGTGGTAGACTCCTTCAATTTCCAGAGGAGAGGATTTTAATGCCGGGGCTTTATATGTTTTAAACCTCAGAATATTAAAGCTCAGCCAGATTGCGTAGAGCAAGAAAAGAGC
>SOIV01000083.1 GCA_004377005.1 Candidatus Aminicenantota bacterium
CGATGGAATCCGTGAAACTCTATCTTCTGAACCAATTATCCCTGCCATCGCGGCAAAAGCAAAAGAAATTGCCGCTAAGAAACCTGATTTTATTCGAAGTGACCAGGGCCAAATCGTCGGAATTTTCCCAGAGAAGGAAGTTTATTACGGACCCTCTGCCGGTCTGGAGGAACTTCGGGAGCTAGTTGGGCAGTTCTGGACTTTTGCTTACAGGCTCAAAAATAGGCCTGGAATACCCCCTGAAGGATTGGATAAAAAACATGTAGCAATTGTCTCAGGAGCGACAGAGGGGCTGGCAATCTTGATGCATCTCTATGCTTACAACCAAAATGTTGGCCTCATGTCTCTCCACTGGAGCAATTATAAGGGAATCATCCACAATGCTGGTGGAAATCCCATAGTTATGGATTTATTCGACAAAGACTATAATCCAGACTTTAAAATGGCAGAGAAATTTATCGAAGAGAACAAAATAACCTCTCTTCTTATCAACTTCCCCAACAATCCCTCAGGCGATGTGTTATCAGAGGAAGAATTGGTACAATTAGCTGAACTTGCCAGAAAAATGAACCTCATCATTATTTCAGATGAAGTTTATAACTTCATCCGATACAAGGGTGAGCCTCAATCCATGTTATCCTTTGCTCCAGAAAGAACGGTTGTCGTCAGTTCTGCCTCTAAAGAATACCTCATGCCAGGTGCAAGGATCGGCTACGTATTATCTACTGATGAAATTTTCACAAATACCTGGATGCCAAATATGATTCGATCCTTCTCCTCCTCACCAAATACACTCGGCCAAAACATGCTGATTAAACTTTTAAAGGAAGAGGTGAAAGACTTTAAAAACGGCCGGTCACCTCAAATTATTACTGAGATAAAAAAAGAGCTCAAGAGCCGTTGTGATCTCATAATTTCGATTCTAAGGGAAAAAGGATTTACCCTCGCAGGAAGAGACAAGGATTTTCCTTCAGGTGCAATCAGTGTACTAGCTAGACTGCCCAAAGATATAGAATTTGACGATAAGGCTATTGTCGAAAAGGCCCTTGAACTTGAAAAATTCAGCGCTATCCCTGCTTCGGTTTTCGGGGCCCCAAATTGCATTCGATTCGGCTATGCAGGAATGACAAAAGAAGCCATCAAGAACCTTTCCAAGAACCTGCAAGATGTTCTGGAATTTTTCCGGAGATGAATTCTCGATAAAATGTTAGTCCTATGGAATTTAATATCTGTTTTCATCTTTTTAATAATTTAAAAGGATGTATAGAAATATACATGTAAACAAAAAGGAGGAAAAGGCATGAAAAAAATTGCCCTCATATCCTGTATGGTTTTTATTTCATTTCTTTTCATTTCTCAGGGACTTTTAGCACAAAGATATTACAGAGGTGGTCCCGGAATTGAAGATGACTATTACGACCTAAATCTAACACGGGAGCAGATGGAGAAGATCGATAAACTTGAACTTGAACTCGAGAGAGAGCTCTCTCCCCTGATTTCCAAGCTCAGGTCCAATTATATGGAGCTTGATGAGCTAGAGGCACAGGGTAGTTATGATCCAACTAAAGTAAAAAAAATATTGGATATGACTAATAAACTAGAAGATGATATTGGAAATAAAGAAATTTCCCATGAAAAAAAGATCAGGGATTTATTAACCCAAGAACAAAGGATCATATTTGATTCTTATTACGGTTATGGCCTGAACCCTAACGGCAGAGGCGGTTTCGGCAGAGGATATTTTGGACGCGGGTTCAGAGGATTTCGAGGTGGTAATTATGGATACGGTGCCGGGATGGGGAGAAACTACTTAGAGAGAGGCGCTGGCCGATTGGGTCGCAGCTATTATGGCTATGGAAGAGGTATCGTTAGAGGTTCTGGCATGAATAAAGGGTACTTAAGGCTCGGTGCCGGCCGTTTATCAGGCTCTGGCAATTACCGCTATTACAGTCGTTTCAGCTACGGCAGGGGGCCCTGCGGCGCCGGATTGGGCAAATGGTACCGCTGGGATTACAGCAGAGGCCGCTGGAACTAGGACGAATAAAGTAACGGTTAATTTGGAAAAAAGAATATGGTGTCACAAAAATAGCTTATTATTCCTTCGCCTGAAGTTCGATACCCACTTCAATTCCTATACTCCCCGTTTATCAGAATATCAGGTATTGGCTCAATTTTAAAAGTAATACCGACCCCGGAATTCTAATCGGAAATCATTCTGTTTTTCTCCAAACTCACTCCCTTGCTTTCCAAAAATGGTTGATCCTTTCACTCGAAGTTCCAGGTTAGTAACAGGTTTATAGAGCAGCTCCATGACCACGGAGTAACTTTTATCATTGAGATTAATGACGCTGGTGAGAGAAGGAATAAAATAAAGAATATTAAATGGCTCTTTCTGGCTTATCCGCAGATACATATAATCCCTCATCGGAGTAAATTTTCTGTAATTTTCGCTTAACGGGCCGGAAGCCAACCTAAGCAGACTATCATTACCTGTTAAAAGAAAAGAGTTATAGCCATTTTCAACAAGCAAATAGAAATCCTCCATCTCTTGAGAGGTGAAGCCCTCTCCGTTCTTGTAGTATTCCAGAAAAAGAGTCGTATCGGTTCCAGTGAGAAACCGAATGCCCGCCAGGAAGCTTTTACTTGAATATTGCTTCTCCCGGAGATTTCCCTCATGATCAAGCCACTGTTTCCGGAAATTCGGTATGAAAGAAAATTCCCCGTGTATTTCAAAATTGGAAATGATATTACGGGAGAAGTCGATTCCAAAGCGATCCGGCACACCCCCTCCAGCTAAAAACATGAAGTCTATATCGGTGTCGTGAAAAAGGAAATAAATTTTTCCCCCGAAATTCAAATTATTCATCTCTCCAAAACCGCTATTAATACGATTTATAACCGGAAGCAAGAAGGGAGTAACTGTGATGGTTTTTAAAGGCCCTTTAAAACTTCTGATGTAATCCGCGGAAATAACCGTAAAGCCTTCCAAGGCAAGTTCTGGATCATTGGGATCTTTGTGTTTATCAATAAAAGCAGCAGGGTTCCAGGCATATCCTTTGCCCCATTTCATTCTTTTCTTCCCTATATCAATTTGGAAAAAAACAGACGGCTTTAACGAAAAGAAAGCTTCGTACACTTTTGTACTATGCGACCAGCCTGAAAAAGAGCTCTTTACGTCAGTATTTATGCGGATTTTTGCTCCGACTATTCCTTTTTGGTAGCTCGCATCCAGAAGGGCTAGAAAATTGTACTCCGTTATAGACTTGCCCTCATCCTGGTTATAAAACCTGAGCATATAGAAGCTGGCATTCTCATCCAGGCCGAAAAGTGCTGGCCGGAATTCGAAATAGCCGCCAAACTGAAACGATCTTTTTTCAACCTCTGAAATATCAAAGGTATATTCCTCCTGCGCAGACGCAGTCAAGACTAATAATCCGAGAATGATGATACACAAGAAGATTAATTTCAATTATCTTAATGATTCCAGGTTGGGCATAAAGGTCAGAGTGAACACTTCATCCTTGAATTGCCTTTGTTTTATTCCGGCAAATATCATGACTGACTTGTAACCCTTGTGCAATGGGCTGTCGGTTTCGATGACTGAGGGCCTGATAATACCACTCCCAAAGTCTTTAACCTTTTTAAAATGAATGGTTTTGATCAACATAGAAGTCTGTGTAAGACATTCAATTTTACTTGGTAATTTTTTTCCCTTATCCACCCACATCTTAAGCTGATCATAGGCAACTGAATTTGACTTCGCTTTAAGATGCAAAAGGTATTCCTTGTTTAGGTCTTCCACCTTGCTGACATCATATTCTTCTGCATAATCCAGCCGGAGAATGTCTGCATTATTAAATACACCTCCTACTACGGATTGAAGGCTGGTGATGCGCACAGGTTTACCTACATTGGGGATATATAACCACATGTTATCCTCGAGCCTGAGCGTACTCCTCCCTTTATCGCTGGCAGGAGAGAGAAAAAGCGCGGCTACTCTATCTTTTCCCTTCTTCATCGTGAAGAGCACAAACTCTTTTTCTCTGCCGTTTGGCTCGATGTTTATTAGTTTTCTGTAGGATTCATAGGATTCCGGATTAAGATTTCTATCCACTAGCTTGAGGAGCTGAGGGCCATCGATTGCATAGACAGGTGATAACATAAATGATATTAAAGAGACAAGTGCGATTTTCTTCATATTCTATTTTTTCTCCAAAACTTTTTTTATTACTTCTTCAACGATTCCTTGAGACTCGAAATAGGCAATTTCTTTTGTTTCCAGCACATTTTTCATTTTATTGCCGAACATTCCTGCAATAACTATGGTCACATTTCTCTCAGCAAGAAAATTTGCCGCCGAAACTCCAGCACCACCTCTAGTATCCGCATACGGATTATCGACAGCCTCCAGTAGTTTTCCCGTGCCATCAATAAAAAGAAAGTAGGGACAACGCGCGGCGCGTTGACTTACGGAATCTTTTAAAGTCTTTCCATCTGATGCCACTGCAATGATGATATCTTCTTCTCCTCCCGAGCAAGGCGGAAACATTAGAACCAACGTAATAAAAACAATCATTATTCTAAGCATGGTTATCCTCCATTTTCTATAAATTCTAAATAATTCAAAATCAAGACTTCTAAATCCTGTGTAATATACTCAGAAACATTAAAATTTTTACACATGTCTAAGAGCCTCAACAGGTTCCATCCTCGATGCTTTTAAAGCTGGCTGAAGCGCAGCAATTACGGATGCGATGATAGCTATGGCTGAAATAAAAATCATGTCATCAACTTTCAAACTAGGAGAAAGCACAAGGCCAGTTTGTCTACCGAAATTGAATGTAATTTTTACAACGTTCATAACAAAAACAATAATAATAGCCAGTATATTTCCAGCAGCCGCACCAGATATACCCAGGGAGAAACCTTCAATTAAAAACAAAGATAGAATTTTCGCCGGTATTGTTCCAAGGGCTGCGATGGTACCGATTTCCCGTACTCGTTCAAAAACAGCCATGATCATAACATTCATGATGCTTATCAAGACTATGGCTATGAGCATAATCTTAATGAAAAATGTCATTATGTCTATCATCCGGGCAACATTATAGAATGGAGAAAGTCTTTCCCAGGTGCGGACATCAAAGATCGGTTTCCCCTGCTTGTTGAGTTCCTTTGACAGCAATTTATCCATTTTATCATTG
This sequence comes from Candidatus Aminicenantota bacterium, assembly GCA_004377005.1. Taxonomy (GTDB): domain Bacteria; phylum Acidobacteriota; class Aminicenantia; order Aminicenantales; family Aminicenantaceae; genus SOIV01. Next base: position 5,205 of record SOIV01000083.1, read on the forward strand.
ACAGCGTTTAGCTTACCGAAATCCTTAAGCCTTACGGCGACCTCGCTAATTTCTATTTCCTCCATGCGTAATACTTCCATTGCGTCTACTATATGCATATAGCCATCCCTTCCTCCTGGACCCGTTACGCTCTCAATTATACCTCCAACCACAAACTGTTTACCGTTTACAGATCCATCCCTGTTGGTAGCTATAACAACCACAGTATCTCCCACCTTGACTTTCAGCCCGTTTGCCAGCAACTCCGGAATCAGGATCTCACCTTTCTTAATGGTTTTCTCGCCCTGCTTAATTCTAGATTGAAAAAGCGGGACCGTAGCAATCTCTTTATCTGGATAGACACCATTGACCCTTATGTTGGTTGTTTCCATGAAATTGCTGAACATCCCTCCGAATTTTATTCTTGGCGAAAAAGCCTCGATCTCGGTAATTTCCTTAATGGCCTTTTCAAGCTTCTCTTTCTGTTTAGCATTCAGATTCAACGTCAAAGGCAGACTGTCGATCGAAGCAACATAACCCCTCTTATGGACTTGAAGATGGCCGAGCATAGAGTCAGTAATCTGACTGATCATGATATATTTAAAAGAGCCGGACGCAGCGGCGAATACCAAAACAAACATGACACCAACAGCGATGAGGGATGACGTCAGCAAAGTCCGTCTTTTGTATCTCAGTAAATTTCGAATAGCAATTTTAAAAAGCTTAAGCATTTGTCCCTCCTTCCCTGACTGCATCCTCAACGAGTATCCCATCCTGGAGAGTGTAGACAGCCTCCACTTCATTCACAACCCTCTGGTCATGTGTAGAGAAAATAAAAGTCACACCGAATTCTTCCTTCATCTTTCGCATGATGTCGATGACCATGAATGCTGTCTTACTGTCTAAATTAGCTGTTGGTTCATCAGCAAGCACCAGCCTAGGGTTTGTTACAAGAGCCCTAGCTATGGCAACTCTCTGTTTTTGTCCTCCAGAAATCTGATCTGGGTATTTATCCCTTTGGTCTATCATTCCGACTGTTTCAAGGAGGGAAGTGATCTGTTTTTTTCTTTCCTCGGCAGGGGAATTCTGCACAATCAAAAGGGGGTACTCAACATTTTCGTAAACCGACAAGACAGGGATGAGGTTAAAATCTTGAAATATGAACCCAAGGTTTTTTCCTCGAAAAACCGCGGCCTCTTTGCGTGTCAGAGCAGATGTATCCACATCAGCTACCTTTAAGGAGCCGGAAGTAGGTTTATCCAGGCAACCGATGAGGTTCAAAAGAGTAGTCTTCCCACTGCCTGATGGACCCACAAAAGAAACAAAGGAAGCTGACTGGACGTTAAAACTTACAGACTTTAAAGCCTCAATCTCGATTTCTCCTACATTATAGATTTTCGTTAGATTTTCAGCTGAAACCAAACTCATGATA
>SOIV01000158.1 GCA_004377005.1 Candidatus Aminicenantota bacterium
TTTGTGATTTTTTTTATATTTTCTGCAAGGCCAGCAAGAACCAGAACATCTTCTTTCCTGATGATTTCATCCGCAGAGGGAAGAGTAATCGTCTGAGGTGGGAACTTCCTTTTGATAAGCAGGACATCGGTTCGGTAGAGAGCCTTCAGGTTGAGTTCTTTCAAGCTTTTATCCCAGAAGGAATAAGGAGCATCTATCTCCATTATTCTGTATCCTTTTCCTATATCGATCGTTTTGGTCTCATGGGTAAACTTTAGCTTCTGGACCAGTCCAGAGGCAGCCTCTCTCTTGGCAATCTCATGGTTATAAGCTTCGATGACATCCTTTCTTTTCACAACTCCAACAAGTTGTTTATCTTTCAACACAGCGATTTCAGCCACATCTTCCCGGCCGAAAATTTCCATGGCTTGCTCAAGATTGCCTTCAAAGTCAAGCTGAATACCGGGAACAGCCAAGTCTTGGCCAATGATGAAAGGTCCAAGCACTTCTTTCTTTGGAACGAGTTTTTTCAGTTGATTCAGGGCGAAGCAACCCACATAATTTTTATCAGAGTCTACAATCTGGAAGGCATGGTGTTTGCCGCCAATAGCCTGGTCAATAATTTTCTCGACGTGGTCTGTATTCATGAATACATGATAGTCTTGACTGATAAAGTCTTTCGCAAGAAGAGACCTTAAGATATTCACTTCCCTCCCTTCTTTAAAGAGGATGCCTCTGCGTTTGAGCTTCATGGTGTAGATTGATTCTTTATGGATGCCCACAGTCAAGAAGGATGCGATGATAGAGGAGAGCATCAGGGGGAGGATGATTTTATAGTCATTAGTTAATTCAAAGATTATGATTATAGCAGTCATAGGAGCATGTGTCGCTGCTGCCACTACTGCTCCCATTCCCACAAGAGAAAAAGCGCCAGGGGAAGAAATGGAAGAAGGGAAATAATTGTGAAAGATTGACCCCATAAAATTTCCAGTCATTGCTCCCAGGAAAAGGGAAGGTGCGAAAATCCCACCAGAACCGCCAGAGCCCAGGGTTAAGGAGGTGCTCAGAATTTTCGCAAAGATTAGAAGAAAAGCAAGCCAGAAACCCAACTGATTCTGCAGACAAGCATCAATTGAGCCATAGCCGACTCCAAATATATGAGGTAAACCCAAGCCGATTGCGCCAACTAAAAGGCCTCCAAGAGCCGGTTTTAGGAGAGGGTGGAGATGGATTCTGTCTAATTTATCCTCGAAAAAATAGAGAGTTTTTATAAAAATAATGGCGATTAATCCGCTCACTATTCCCAGCAGTATATAGGGACCGATCTCCCAAACACTGATGAGCGTATATTTAGGGACAGTAAAAGCTGAAAAATCGCCAATGATGAGTCTTGAGGTCAGCGTGGAAATGACAGAAGCGATAATGATCGGGCTAAAAGAGAAGACGCCGAATTCTCCCAGAAGGACTTCTACTGCGAAAAGAGCTCCTGCAATTGGCGCATTAAAGGTTCCTCCTATGCCGGCTGCTGCTCCAGCAGCAACCAAAGTCCTCATCCCTCTTTCTTTTATCCGGAACAATTGGCCGATTGACGATGCCACGCTTGAGCTTATCTGAACGATCGGGCCTTCCCGCCCTACAGAGCCTCCAGAGCCAATACAGATGGAAGATGCTAGGGCTTTTATGGCGACCACTTTAGTTCGGATACGTCCCCCCCGAAAGATCAGGGATTCCATTATTTCAGGCACGCCATGACCTTTGGCTTCTCTTGCTCCGTAGTAAATAATAGGGCCAATGATCAATCCTCCAAGCGCCGGGATGAGGATTGTCAGGTACCATGGCTGAGAAGAGACAGAAGAGATGAAGCTTTCTGCTCGCCAGAACTGGCTCTGGAAGAAACGAATCATGATTTTAAAGATGACCGATGCAAGACCGGCGATAAGACCGACAAGCACCGCTAAAAGCGTCAGGCGAATGTGCTCGCTGAATTCGTTTTTTCCAAAATCAATTTTCATTTTTGTAAGTTGCACTCATTAATACAAGTGCAATAAAG
>SOIV01000192.1 GCA_004377005.1 Candidatus Aminicenantota bacterium
ATGTTTAAGAAAATATTAATAGCAAACAGGGGAGAAATTGCCGTCAGGATCATCAAAGCCTGCCAGGAAATGAGTATCCCTTCAGTAGCTGTTTATTCAGAGACTGACCGCGCCAGCCTTCATGTTCAACTGGCAGATGAGGCTGTGTGTATCGGGCCGCCTCCAGCCATTGATAGCTACCTTGATATGAACAGGATTATACAGACCGCTCGCGAGGCAGGTGCTGAAGCTATACACCCAGGCTATGGTTTTCTGTCTGAGAATGCAGAGTTTGCCCGTAGATGTGAAAAAGAAAATATTGTTTTTATCGGACCGAACTCCAAGGCTCTGGCACTGGTCGGGGACAAGGTTCGTTCCCGCCAGACAATGGAGAAGGCTGGAGTGGCTATTATCCCGGGAATGAAACGAATTGCCAAGGATTTCGCTGAGTTTGAATCAGAGGCTAAAAAGATAAGCTATCCGGTTATGATTAAAGCGTCTGCAGGCGGGGGCGGAAAAGGAATGAGAGTTGTTTATGATCCAAAAGAATTGAAATCCTCTCTTGAGGCGGGAATGCGAGAAGCAAAGTCAGCCTTTGGCGACGAGTCTGTTTATCTGGAAAAGTTCATAGAGGAGCCGAGACACGTGGAATTTCAAGCCTTAGCCGATAATTATGGAAATATAGTCCATCTTTTTGAACGAGAGTGCTCAATACAGAGGAGACATCAGAAAATAGTAGAGGAGACTCCTTCTCAAGCTTTGGACCCAGAGCTTCGGGCTCGTATGGGGGAGATAGCTAAAAAAGTCATCCAGGTCTCCGGGTATAATAATGCGGGAACAGTCGAATTTCTCCTGGATAAAGACAAGAATTTTTATTTCCTGGAGGTTAATGCCCGTCTTCAGGTTGAACATCCTGTAACTGAGATGACAACAGGTACGGATCTGGTCCACCAGCAGATTTTGATTGCTTCAGGAGAAAAACTTCCGTTTAAGCAGGAAGAAATACTCCAGAGGGGTCATTCCATCGAATGCCGAATCTATGCCGAAGATCCGCACCAAGATTTCCTGCCTTCTTCTGGAAAAGTTCTCTTCCTTAAGGAACCGGCAGGCCCTGGCGTTCGTCATGACTGCGGAATTTATAGCGGCTGCGAGGTGCCGATATATTACGATCCGATCTTGGCCAAGGTGATCGTCTGGGCGGAAAACAGAGAAATAGCCTGCCTCAGGATGATTAATGCCCTGGATGATTATGTTGTTCTGGGAATAAAGACAACCATCCATTTTCTTAAAGAGGTCATCAGCCATCCTCAGTTTAGGGCTGGGAAGACCACTACCAGTTTTATCAAAATGTATTTTGATGAAGGGGAAGGAAAGAAAAAAACAGATGAAAATCTGAAACTGGCTTTGATAGCCTCAGCCTTTGATAGTCTTGATAAAACGCATGTCAGAAGAGCCGGTGAAGCTGTAGAAAAAGAAGTTTTTTCTCCCTGGCTGACACTCGGGAAATGGCGACTAGGGGAAAGGAAGTAAAGTGGAGTTCGAATTCTTAATAGACAACACGTTACACAAAATATCCCTCGAAAAGAAGGAGAATATCTTCATAGTTTCCGATGGAGAGAAAACCTATGAGGCAGATATCCGTTTTATCTCTCCAAATATTATTTCTATTCTAATCGAAGGGCGTTCCTATCGAGTGTATTTTGCCAGGGATAGAGAAAAAAGGTTTCTTTCCCTCGAGGGACAGCAGTTCACCGTTCAAGAACCTCTTGAGGGTGGAGAGGGTTTACAGAAAGATGAGGGAAGAGCTCGAGAAGATGAGTTAATGGTCAAAGCTCCGATGCCTGGAAAAGTCATAAAAATCGATGTTTCCGAAAAGGAAGAAGTCAGGAAGAATCAAACTTTAGTCGTAGTAGAAGCGATGAAGATGGAAAACGAGATAAAATCTACTATCGATGGTTATGTAAAGAAGATTTTTGTATCTGCTGGGGACCTGGTCGATTCTGAGAAGC
>SOIV01000159.1 GCA_004377005.1 Candidatus Aminicenantota bacterium
TGACTTTTTTGATGTATCCCTTGATTTGCCATTCATTTAATCTCCGTCGGTGAAAGCGGGGATCTACCTGTTTGATATCATTAAGGGAAAATATAGTAAAATCTTTTAAGGAGCTTCTGAATAGATTATATTGCATTTTAATAACTCTAGGATATTTTGGTCAATTCTTCTTTTCACATGTTCTCATCGGGTATTAATTTACAAAAATATTTTGTTTCTTATAAATGCTATTATTAGCACTAATAAGAAATATAATAAGTGTCCTTAGCAAAAATGTCAAGTGGGTCCAGAAGATTACACGACATTAAGCTCCAGCATACGGTCAATAGAGGCGGCAAGTTTGCTGTCAAGACATATAGGGTACTTGGTATTCTTTGTTTTAGGAAGAATTTTCTCGAGGCTGACACTCAAGAAAAAAACCTAACCATTATGCTAACATAGCAGAGTCTTTAGCGAAAAAACATCTTCCTATCGTTAAGCGTAATTAGTATTAGAAAAAGATTAGATGATTAGGTTTTTAAATTATTTCCACGAATTGGACATTGTGGGCTTTGAGATCCAGTTTTCGCCGTCATAATAAAGAAGACCTTTAGCAAGATTACTTCTATATTCTTCATTTAGCTCACTTTTTATCTTTCCCTCGAGACGAGCTTCTTTATGCATCTGTTCGAAAGTATGACTGAAACGAACATCTTGTATTTCAAGTCTGTAATTAAGCTCATAAAAAATACGGGATAAACCAGCGAGAACTGATAATCGGTGATTTTTCAAAACATCTATTGATATGATTGATTCCACCGGGTGTTTATCTATATCCACATCAGTTCTTGGAAAAAGGATATAATATTTCTCTGAGCCTGGTTCAAGTTCTTCACATTTGTAATAACCGCTTTGGGGAGAGCCTCCTTTTATCTTGGTTGGATCAAAAACAACAAGACAGCCTTTGCCAAATTCGTTGTTAGGGCCAACAGCGATTATTTCTTTTTTTCCGTCTCCATTTAAATCTACAAAAGCATAATCACTTAAACGCCCGGAATTCCAGTATTCGCCTAAAATCTCCCCCTCCGAATTAAGCATAACTAACTGAGTAGGGAAGAAACTATTGTTATTAGAAATAATGATTATTTCGAGGTTATCATCACCCTCCAAATCACAGACATCAAAACCTTCAAAAAAATAATCAGGAGAGTAAATTTTTGGCCCAAACTTCATTTCCCGTCCAATTTGGAATTTCCATAAAAGGGTACCTTTATAATTAAAACAAAGGAGATCTCCTCCCCCAAACCCATCTTGAGTCTGCGTGCCGAACAATACTTCTGCATGTCCGTCATAGTTTATATCTTTAATAATTAAAAGAGGCTTGCTTGAAGGTGGTACATTATCTGTTTTAATTTTGAATTGAAAATGTTCTCTATAGACTTTTTCATCAAAGAGGCTCTCAATTCCTGTGTCATAACGCCACAGTTCTTTACCTTTTTTGTTGAGAATAATCAAGGAAGAGTTTACGATCTTGAAATCAGCAGGCTTAGGAGTGCTGAGGGGGGATCCAAGGAAAATATAGATTATAAAAGCTGCAATAAGCGCAACAAAGGGTAAAAAGAAATAGTAGCTTCTGTTCCACCTGATATTAGAAAAGAAAGCCTTTTTAGGAATATATTTATCCTCAGTTCTTTCTGCAAGCCATTTGTCTAATTCATCTTTATAGGCAAAAACTCTGGCGCCATTTGAGTCCCTAAACCGATGTACGGGTAATCCGACCTTCTTCTCCCACCTATAACAGGTGCGTACGTTACAATCTAAATATGAGGCGATTTCTTTCCATGATGAAAGCAAATTTTCTTTTTTCAAATCTACAGACATTTTGGGGTGATTTAAGCACATTTCTTTATTGTCGTCAATATTCCCGTTTTGATTTTCAACTTTATAAAAGCACGTACATAAAAGAGACAAATCGTGACATTTTGTGACATCCCATGACATTTA
>SOIV01000152.1 GCA_004377005.1 Candidatus Aminicenantota bacterium
TTCCCTAAACATAATAATCAAAAAAAATCTCAGGAGCAATCTTTTTTTCGCTTTGTTTGGGGTCAGGCCTCCAAAACTTCTATAATTTGGAAAAAAAAGAGGCCAGGCTACTTTTTCTGGAAGAAAGAGTACTGTCTCAACTCGCGGGCAGTTCAGAAAGAAAAAGTAGCCTGGCCTCTTTTTTTTTGGGATAATGTGATATAAAGAAAAATTTGGGATGGAAGGAAGGAGAAGAAAATAATCGAAGTTTTGGAGGCCTGACCCCATTTTGGATGACCCTATGGCAGATTATTTTATAGGCACGGCTGGTTGGAGCTACGACGACTGGGAAGGGATTGTTTATCCTCAAAAAAAAGTTCGAGGTTTTCACGCCCTCATATTCTTAGCCCATTATATAAATATTATTGAAATAAACAGCACATTTTACAGACCGCCTGCAATTCATATTTCTCTTTCCTGGATAAAAAAAGTTGAAAACTATCCTGATTTTCTGTTTGCCGTCAAGCTCCACCAGATTTTCACTCATAAGAGAAAGGGCTTCACCCAAAAAGATGTGGATAATTTTAAGCTCGGCATCGAACCTCTATGGGCAAACGAGAGGTTGGCCTCCATCTTGATTCAATTTCCCTGGTCTTTTGCGAGCACGATCTCAAACAATGACTATTTGATTAATTTATTCAAATCTTTCTCTGACTATCCTCTGACCGTGGAGGTAAGGCATTCCTCCTGGAACAGCTCTAATTTCTATAAGCTCCTATCTGAATACAATGTAAGCTTCTGCAACATCGACCAGCCCATATTTCGAAACTCGATCAAGCCCAGCTCTGTCAGCACCAATCCCGAATTCTCCTATGTCAGGCTGCACGGACGAAATTACAAGAACTGGTTTAAACAAGATGCAGGTCGGGACGAACGATACAATTATCTCTACACCAAGGAAGAACTCCAAGATTGGATCAAGAGAATAAAAGATTTGGGTAATCAAAGCAGCAAAGTCTTTGTCATCACCAATAACCATTATAGAGGACAAGCATTAGCTAACGCTCTTCAGATCAAAAACTTGATTACAGGTGAAAAACTGGACATTCCCCCTCTTCTTGTCGAACAATACCCCGTTCTTAAAGAATTGGAAAAAAAAATAAGAGAAGGTCAGCTCGGTTTATTCGATGAAAAATAGGAGTCAATAGGAGGAGATCTAGAAGCATGTGGTGGGCAAACAAATTCCTTAATGTCAAAGAAAAAAAACTCTATCTTGGGGATAAAGACGCCACAAAGGTGGCCAAAGCACACGGAACTCCGCTTTATGTCTACAGCAAAACCCAGATTCTTTCTAACTTTTCAGCACTTCTTAAGGCTTTCACTGGCAAAACATCGCTGGAAATTAAACTATACTATGCAATGAAAGCAAACCCTCATCAAGAAATCTTGAAAATCCTAAAAGAGGCTGGGGCCTGTATAGATGCAGTCTCTCCAGGGGAAGTCGCAGAAGCTCTACGCGCGGGATTCTCTGCGGATAGAATATTCTTCACAGGGACAAGTGTAAGCGCAGAAGACCTCAAACTAGTATTCGATCAGGATGATTTGATTGTCAACATAGATGCTGTAGAACAACTGGAACTTATGAAAGAAGTCAGGGAGAGATGGTTCAAGCACAAAAAGATCAAGGTGGCCGTAAGATGGAATCCCGGGATAGGAAGGGGATTTAACTCGAAAGTCGTAACTGCTGGGGAAAAAACATACGACGGAATGCCCATTAAATTCGGCGTTGAAGAAAAGAAGGTTATCCAGACTTTCGCCAGGGCATCTCAGTATGGTTTTACTCCTGCGGGATTGCATTACCATCTAGGCTCAGGCTGGACCAGGCAGGATTTTGAAGCGGTAAAGGATGCTGTTGATAAGATGATCCAGAAAGCATCCGAGGTCCAAAAACAGGGATTTTCCCTTGAATTTCTTGATTTCGGCGGCGGATTCGGGCCCCGATATTCTTCGGACCAGGAAAAGTTTTCGGTCAAGGAATACGTAGAATATATTTGCCAAAAAATAAAAAAATCGAACTTAGGAATAAAAACCATCGCCATGGAGCCAGGAAAATATTTAGTTGGAGACGCGGGTGTTTTGTTGGTCAAAGTCGAGTATTTGAAAAAAAGCTACGAAAACCTTTTTGCTTGCGTGAATGCAGGAACCTTTAACACTGTGCCAAGACCTGCCATTTATTCGGGAGCTTATCATCACATCGTTAATTGTTCCCACATTAATTATGGGAAAAAGGAACTGATTACAGTTGCCGGAAACCTTTGTGAGACAGGAGATGTCTTCGGAAAAGAAATAGAAATGCCGGTGCCAAAGAGGGGCGATATTCTGGCGGTGCTCTGTGCCGGGGCTTACTGTAAAAGCATGGCCTCAAATTTTAACCTGAGAGAAATACCAAAAGAAATCATCATCTGAGTTTGTTATAATCAAAAATATCAACAAACAAAAGGAGAATAATATGAAAAAAATAACTTCAATTCTATCTCTGCTTGCTTTTCTTTTGATTGTTTCCTGCGGAATTTCCTTCTGCCAAGAGGCCGATCTAAGCGGAACATGGGAAGGGACAACCGAAGTTCCTGAGGAAGCAGAGCTGGATCAGGTAACCCTAGTCCTCGAAAAAATAAATGGAGAATACAGTGGGACATTTACCGATTCATTGGGATTTGCTGAGGATGCCGAATTAAAGGACATCGAATTCAAAGATAACACCTTAACATTCAATTTCACCATCTTTAACGGATTCGAATATATGACGGTATATGCAACTTTAACTGTAGAAGAGAATAAAATGAGTGGACACTGGGAAACAGAAGATGGCAACTCATCAACAATAGAGCTGGAAAGAAAAGATTAAAAATATTTAAAATTTACTTTGTATAATTTTTTTTTGTTGTTATATTAGCTCAACTTCTTTAAACAATTTCCCAAAAGGTATAGTTTTAACCTTCTGATTTCTCTGCGGGAATTTTCTCGCCTTATGATTTCTCAAAACAAATGGCATCAAAATGAGCATTATTTAATCTCGATTCCTCCAAACATTGCAGTTGCTCTGATGAAGAGGGTAGCCTTTGTTTCTGCCGCGGGCACTGCTTTATGCTTATCCTCAACTGCTCCAAAAATTGAGCTGCTGTCAACAACGACCTCCCAATCGCTTGGAACAAGAACTTCAATTCCCCCAAAAATTGCGGTTAACTCAATAGTAGCTTTATTATCCGCCAAAGCTGCCTGAGTAAAGTCTAAATCAATGCCGCCAAAAAGAGCTGTTGCCTTGCCACCTCGAAATTCCGGTGTGTTAAAACGACGCTTTATTCCAGAAAAAATTATAAAAGCATCTAAATCTTTCTCTTTTATCTCAGGAGCTTTTGCTTGAAAAGGCTTAAATCTTGGCTTGAGAATCATCCACAGCCCAGCGGCTATAATCAGCAGGGGCCAGAAATAAAGCCAGATTCTACCTGTAATAATATCCAGATTGACAAGCATAAAAAAACCACCGATCAAAATAAGGATTGCCCCGAAGCCCGTGCTGCGAAACCCATGCGCAATCAAGTGCCATAAGCCGATAAAAATGAGAATGAGAGGCCAATAGGTAGAAAAGACTTCTCCGACATCCAGCTTGCCCAAATTACCAAGCAAAAACAAAACTCCAATCAAGATAATCAATAATCCTGAAAATATGCGACCTTGATAATCTCTTGTTCTATTCATTTTTCTTTCTCCCTCCTTAAAATTTATTGTCTGTACTTTATTGAATAATTGGTGTTTATGATAGACAAAGGAAATTATAAAAGAATCTTTTAAAAAAATCTAATCTGGATTATTCACGAGTCGACGTTGCCGCAGATGCAAGGCGTCAGCCCATGAAGCTGTGGTCCTCCACCGCGAATGGGCTGCAACGAAGCAGATGCGGTGAGATCGACTCGCCACCAGGGAAAAAATGCCGATTAATATAGATAGCTTCTTTTCGAATAAGTGTTTATCAGGATCTACAGCAATATCAGGATATCTTTTTGATATTGCTGTAATTGCAGAAAGTATCGGCATTTTTTATGAATAATTCAGGCTAATTATCTTTCAAGAAATTAGAGGGTCTTGCCAGTTCAGCGAGTCTGAAGGATATGAGAATTTTTCCTGGGATGCGATCTGGAAATCGAAAGGAAGAATCAACAATTGGGGATATGCTGTATAGATAACTTATTTTTTTCTGCTCTTTTTTTTCATTACTTCGGGCCCAACACATTGCTCAACAAATTTACACCATTCAATGCATCCTAAATCAAGCTTTGGATTTGTAACCCATTTCTTGCAGTCTTTACACCGTCTTCTGGTATCGTCCTTAAAGAACTCGATTAACACGCCACATGAGGGGCATTTAATTTCAAAAATATCCCCTGGTTTCCAATGGCGCGTATCTTGCCCTGGACATTTCATGTTTCATAATATACTTATTTTTTCGGGCATTTTCAAGGTAGGCATAGGCTCTATAAGGACTACGTCAAAGTCGATATTTATTTGAATAGACACGGGACTATGGAGCAGTTAGGCGGCTTTGTTCAAGTCCCGGATCCCGGAGGCCTGCGTTTAAGCATAGAGGAAAAACCTGGAGTCGGTGAAGCGCTGAAGGATACTGCTAAAGTTACTGACAGATATGTTGACTGTGTAGGTATTCGTCTTAGTGGTCCGATTGCTGATAAGAACGGAGTCCTCAGGCCAGGTCTTGGCGACGCTGTCACCAGAAAGTATGCCAAGTTTTCGAAGAAGCCGGTCATCAATCTCGCCTGCGATATGCAACATCCTACCCAGGCAATGGCTGATATTATGGTTGTGAAGGAAAACATGGGTGATCTCAAAGGTAAAAGATTCGTTGCTCATTGGGCATACTCACCCATCGTCCGGCATTACACTTCGATACAGGCTGATGCACTAATTGCAGCCACCTACGGGATGAATGTTACTGTTGCCTATCCCGAAGGATATGATCTTGATTCAGAAACAGAATCCCTTATTAGGGCCGAATGTGAGAAAAATGGCCAGAAATTCGAGATATCTCACGACTTTAAGAGTGCCGCAGAAGGCGCCGATGTTGTCTTTCCGAGAACATGGGTATCACCCAATTTCTATATTCATACTCGAGAAGAAGAACTACGTATTGCAGCACAATATAAAGACTGGAGATTAACTGAAGATTTGATGAAACGAACTAACAATGCTTGCTTTATCCACGTGATGCCCTTCGATAGGGGAAATGAAGTTGACAACAGCGTTGCCGATGGGCCAAATTCACTCGTATATGACCAGGCGGAAAACCTACTCCATGTACGGAAGGCCTTCCTTGTTTCAATTATGGCCGATGTCAGCGACCTAGAAAAAATCTAAAATTGGCAAAACCACAAAAGATATTCTGAGGGCATACAACCAAGTTCCTTAATCCTTGCTCTTGCCTCTTTCAACAGAGCAAAACTGGTATGTCCTTCTCTCAATTGAATAATCAGTTCCCTGGAGTGCTTTATTATTCTTGGTGTTTTCATCTCGGCTACATGCCTTATTTCATGGTATCAAATCCTATTACTTTGTTATGTTTCTAACTTTTATATTTTAATCTGAAGCGAGAAGGGGTGAGACTTTCAAGCTTTTTAAAATTTCTTGTAAAATGACTCTGGTCATAGAAACCAACTTCATTTGCCAGGTCGGCGATATTTATATCTGTATTGAGTAAGAGATATTTTCCGTAATCTATTCTTAATTTTGTTATAAAATTCGAGAGCGACATTCCCGTTTCTTCTTTAAATAGATGCAAAGCTCTACTCACACTCAACCCAGCTGATTTTGCTACGTTGTCGGCAGTGACTTCTTTTGTAAAATTATGATTGATATATTCACGCATTTTATGAATCTTAGTTTTTTTCTTTTTTTCTTTAGTCGTGGAAACTTTGTTAATAAAATTCTCTAATATCTCAGTTAATTTATACAATAACTCTTCGATATCCGTTACTTTATTTAAATCAGTAAGATAGGAATAGTTAAGTCCTAATAATTCCTTGGCTTCAACTCCTGTTTCTATAGCTGCTCTTGAAATGATGACAACTAATTCTATGATACGCACCTTTAATATTTCAAAATTCATCCCGCTTTCAAAGAAAATAGAGCCTAAAAATTCGTTGAGGATTTCCCTTGCACCGGTTTTATCGCCGAGTATAACCTTCTGAATGATTTCATCCTGCTTATCAAATATTTTTCTTCCAACATCATAAGTGCTTCTTTTTAAATCATCCAGAAAATTTGCAATTTTATATTGTTGAACATATTTTTCGTTTACATCTTTTAGGAAATTTATATCATTTATATTGTATTTTCTTGTTAATATGAATAGAAATGAGACATCCTCTCTTACCTCTTCCAGCGAAAAAACTTTTAGTTCTAACTCATTCAGGCTTAGATCAGTATCCGAATCACAATATTTTTTTAAATTTTCGTAGATTTCCTCATCTATATCTTTTTTCATTTCATGAAATACAGCAAAACCGCTCAAAAAGCCTCCGATTAATTTTCTATTGTAAACTACAGGTACAGCGAACATGATTAATCCTGTGGGACAGGTGGTAATATATCCTTCTCCCCAACGGAATGCCTCATTTATGGCACTGATCATTTTTAGTCTGCAATTTTTTATCAGCATTATATTTTTGCTTCCGAGTAGCTGCCCACATAACTTACATAAATTTGACCCGTAGGTTATGTCACCTTTTAAATTGACCAGAATAAGTGGTAATCCTGCTCTTGAAATATATTCTTTTGAAAGCATGTTGAATTTTCTTTTAGTGATGTAATTTTCGATTTTCATTTTGATATAATTTTCTATCTAATATTAGCATAATTATACAAATAATTTAATCAAAATGCTAGATTTCATCCCGCATAAAATGTAAGATTGTTTTAAGAAAACTATCAAAAATGAAAATTTTAAAAGAGATAGCAGTTAATGTAGAAAACGGTGATTCAACTACTGTGAAAGAACTAATAAAAACGGCTCTTTCTCAAAAAATTGCAGCAGAAGAAATATTAAATGATGGGTTGGTTAAAGGAATGGATGTTATCGGCATAAAATTCAAAAACAATGAAGTTTTTATTCCAGAAGTTTTAATTGCGACCAGGGCTATGAAAGCAGGTATGGATATAATAAGACCTTTTCTGACTCATGAAATAGTTAAACCTAAAGCAAAAATTGTTATGGGTACTGTTAAAGGAGACTTGCATGATATCGGAAAGAAGATAGTAGGCATGATACTGGAAAGAGAAGGATATGAAATTATTGACATAGGCATAGATGTGTCCAAAGAAAAATTTTTAAAAGCCATTAAAAAAGAGAATCCAGATATAATAGGAATGTCGGCTCTTTTAACCACAACAATGGCCTATATGAGGGAAGTAATAGAAGCAGTAGAAAAAGCAAAATTAAAACAAAATGTTAAAATAATAATCGGAGGAGCTCCCATAACACAATCTTTTGCTGATGAAATAAAAGTTGATGGCTATGCCCCTGATGGTGTATCTGCTGTAGAGCTTGTAAAAAACCTCCTTAAGAAATAACATGAAATTAGCCATTACCGGAAAAGGCGGAACGGGTAAAACAACCGTAGCGGGAATTTTAGCCCACTATTATAAAAACGATGGCTATAAAGTATTAGCTGTGGATGCAGATCTTGATTCGAATTTAGCCTCTGCAATCGGTATACCTGCAGAAAAGGCTTCATCAATTATTCCAATCTCTGAACAACGCAAATTGATTAAAGAAAGAACAGGAGCAAACCCTGGGCAATTTGGACAACTGTTCAAGATGAATCCAGCTGTCCATGATATTCCAGATGAATTTTGTATTGATTATCAAGGGATAAAATTACTGGTCTTGGGAGGGGTACGAAAAGGTGGAAGCGGTTGTGCCTGTCCTGAAAACGTCCTCCTCCGGAGTCTTTTATCTGAGATAATCCTGAATCGTGATGAAGTCGTCATTGTTGATATGGAAGCAGGTATCGAACATCTGGGAAGGGCCACCGCAAGATCTATCGATAAGATGATAATCATCGTGGAACCTGGCTCAAGGAGCATCTCTACTGCCAAAACAATCATGAGAATGGCCAAGGAAATAGCTATTCAATCTTTTGGCATTATTGGTAATAAAATACAGGATGAACAAAAAAAGGATTGGATCAGCAAGCAATTTTCACAGGATCAAATTCTTGGAATGATTTCCTATCATGAGATAATAAGAGATGCAGACTTGTTCGAACAGCCATTGATTGAATTATTAGATAAGAAATTAAAAGCAGACTTTGACAAAATATATCAAGCTATGAGCTTGGATCTATAAAAAAAATTCAATTTTTAGAGCTTATCTCAAAGTGACGGGATTAAAGCACACGAAGTAAAAAGGATCCTTCAATTGTCATTGCGTACGACTGAAAGGAGCGTGGCAATTTAACTAGGAAAAATGGTTGAGATTGCCACGTAGCTTCGCTCCTCGCGGTGACAAGAAATCCCGTCATTTTGGGATTATGCTAATTTTTATAAAATTCATAGTTAAATAAATTATAAAAGTAGCATAATCATACAAAAAATAAATAAAAAAATACTATATACACCTTTCGATATTCAGATATCATTGAATTTATGAATTCTGTTCAGGAGGTTATCCATGGCTTTCAACCCTAAGGGTCTAGCTACTGCTATCGGCAGCCTTCCTCATAAAGAACCATCGCAAGCTTGCGATGTTATCTTAAAAAACATTCCAGAAATACCTATGTGGCCTCAATTGCCCAACACGAATTTCAGAGAAGAGATGCAAATTCAATTCAGTGAAGGTTTGCCCTGTGTTGTCTTGGATGAAGAAAACCAGCGGATGTTTTTTAACACCAGTGGTGACATTACCAGTAATCTGGAAAGGTTTTATGAAAACTATATGGCAGAAAACCTAGATTATTTTAAGATTTCTCCAGAATTTAGCCGGGGCATTTACAGGATGGAAAAGAAATTGGCTGAAAAGGATCATCCAACGCCCAAATATTTCAAGAGTCAAGTCACAGGTCCAATCACTACTGGACTGGGCATAGTAGACGAAAACAAAAGAGCTATTTACTACAACGATATATTTCGAGATGTCATAGTAAAAGGAATGGAGATGAAAGCGCGTTGGCTGTTGCAAAAATTCAAGTTTTTAGGATGTAATCAGATCTGTTTTATTGATGAACCTATTCTTTCAGGTTTTGGCTCCTCCACGTATGTAAGTGTTCAGCGGCCGGATGTTGTAAACTACCTAAAGGACGTCATTGAAGCCATTCATAAGGAAGATGGCCTTGCCGGTATTCATTGCTGCGGAAATACCGAATGGACTATTCTGATTGATGCGGGTGTGGATATCATTAGCTTTGATGCTTATGAATTTGGCGAGACCATTAGCTATTATTCCGACAATGTCAAAACTTTTTTGGAAAAAGGTGGTGTCTTAGCCTGGGGCATAGTACCTACCTCGGAAAAAATTAATCAAGAGAATCCAGAGTCCTTAATCAAAAAATTAGAGAATGTCATTGAAAGCCTGGCTAATAAGGGAGTCGACAAGAATTTAATATGGGAAAGGTGTTTACTAACGCCAAGTTGTGGCACAGGATCGCTCCCTGTCGAGTTATCTGAAAAGATTTTTCAGCGATTATCAGAAGTCAGTAAATTGCTTCAAAAATAAGAAATTCGTGAGGATTAAATTATTTGGTTTTGTACCAAAGTTACGTGAGAGGCCATTGCGAGCGACCGAAGGGAGCGTGGCAATCTCAACCTTTTTTTATGAGATTGCTTGGTCCCTAAGGGACTCGCAATGACAGGCAAAGAATATTCTAAGCTCCTTGCAATGACAAAGGAAAGAGAATGAAAAGGAAACAGAACAACAAGGGAAAAAGAACTATGAATAATAAAAAGAGTGTTGATAGTTCTGTAAATTATTTGCTTGAAAAAAACGAGAGTCAGGGTTTAGAAACTGTTTGGGAACGTTCAGATCAGCAAAAGCCGCGTTGCGGATTTGGCGAACTAGGACTTTGCTGCCACATCTGTTATATGGGACCATGTCGTATAAATCCATCGGGTAATAAACGGCAAAGAGGCGTCTGCGGAGCTACAGCTGAAGTTATTGTTGCTCGGAATTTCGCCCGGATGATCGCCGGCGGAGCTGCCGCTCATTCCGACCATGGACGAGCGGTGGCCAAAACTCTCCTCTTCGCTGCAAAGAATCCAGAGGCTGGTTATTCCATTAAAGATGTCAATAAGCTTAAAAAAGTCGCTCAAGTTCTGGGTGTAAAGATTAAAGAGCGGTCCAAAGAAGAGATAGCTCTTGAGGTAGCCGAAAAAGCTTTAGCCAATTTTGGCAATCAAGAAGGTGAAATCTCTTTTATCAAATTGGCTCCTGAAACAAGACAGTCCCTATGGCGCAAGTTAAACATAGCTCCTAGGGGTATTGATCGAGAAATTGTAGAGATGATGCACCGAACGACTATGGGAGTGGACCAGGATCACCGTAATATCATGCTCCATGGAGCCAGGACAGCCCTGGCTGATGGATGGGGCGGTTCCATGATTGCTACAGAGCTGCAGGATATACTCTTTGGCACCCCCTCACCTCTTCGAGGGAAGGTTAATCTGGGTGTTCTTTCAGAAACGGATGTCAATATCGTGGTTCACGGACATGAACCTGTGCTTTCTGAAATGTTAGTCCTGGCGGCTCAGAACCAGGAATTAATTGACTTAGCCAAAAAAAAAGGTGCTGCAGGGATAAACCTGGCCGGTATATGCTGCACGGCCAACGAAATTCTCCTGCGCCATGGAGTCCCCGTTGCGGGCAATATCTTACAGCAGGAACTGGCTTTAAGTACCGGGGCTGTGGAAGCCATGATTGTTGATGTCCAGTGCATCATGCCTTCATTGGCAGAAATCTCGAAATGTTTTCATACTCACCTCATTACAACTTCTTCAAAAGCAAAGATTGAAGGAGCCAGACATTTTGAATTTACTGAAAAAAATGCTCTCCAGATTGCCAAAAACATTATCAAGGAGGCAATCACAAATTTTCCAAATCGCGGCAAAGTGGATATTCCCAAAGAAAAAATGGACCTTATCGCTGGATTCAGCCATGAGGCGATTATTTACATGTTGGGGGGGACTTTCCGCAGCTCGTATGTACCCCTTAATGATAATATCATCAACGGAAGGATCAAAGGTGTAGCTGGTGTGGTCGGCTGTTGTAACCCTAAAGTGACGCATGATCAAGGTCATGTGAGCTTAGTAGAGGAACTCATTGCCAATGACATTTTAGTCGTGCAAACTGGGTGTTCAGCTATTGCTTGTGCCAAAGCAGGATTGCTTGTTCCAGAGGCTGCCGAGAAGCATGCAGGCAAAGGCTTGGCAGAAGTCTGCAGAACAGTCGGCATGCCGCCGGTTCTTCATTCAGGCTCGTGTGTGGATAACAGCCGTATTCTTATTGCCTTGTCCGAGATGGTTAAAACAGGAGGCCTGGGCAAGGATATCAGTGAGCTCCCGGTGGCAGGCGCAGCCCCAGAATGGATGAGCGAAAAAGCTATCTCTATCGGACAATATTTTGTTGCTTCTGGCGTTTTTACCGTTTTTGGAATCGGACTTCCAGTCCAAGGAAGCAAAGTATTTTCCCATCATATATTTAAAGAATTTGAAGACCTCTTTGGCGGTATGTGGGCAGCTGAGCCTGATATCAATAAGATGGCAGGATTGATGATTGATCATATCAACAAGAAGCGGGAAAAATTGGGAATTAGTAAAGCCAAAGAAAGGGTACTGTATGATATGGAAATGAGAAGAGGATTAGAAATCTAAAAAAAATAAAGAGGTAACGAAGATATGTCAAAACTCATTGCTACAAGAGCCATTCGCGGAGCCCATAAGCTGGTTTCTCGTGCCGAAAAGGAACTCAATCAAGCTTTAGAAGAAAAGGGCCCTCAAACCAAAGTTGAATTCCCGAATACAGGCTATTATTTACCGATTTCTCACGGAATATTGGGAATGAAAATAGAATCGCTTCAAGGACTAAGACCTTTACTGGAGGAAGCAAAAAAATTGCTCCCGCCGCTTCCTGATGACAAATTGTGGCTTCCCTACTTGGGACAAACTCTTGATGCGGGAATGGCGACTCTCTTTGCTGATGAAATTATTGAGGCTATTAAATACACCCAGGACCCCCTCCCCTATTTGCCTAAACTAAATCCTGATGATGAACACCTCTGGCTTGGTGCTGCCAATGATGTGATCATGAGAGAACGCGGAATTGAGTTTGTCGATGGCACTGCTCCTGGATTTGCTGTATGTGTTGGCTATTGCCCTACAAATGAAATTGCTGTGAAGATAGCCCGAGAACTCCAGGAAAAAAATCTCTATGTATTCATGGCCGCAGAGACTGACGGCAAATCCATGGCTCAGCAGCTCAAGGAGGAAGGTATTCAGATGGGATGGGAAACACGGCTCGTTCCCTTTGGTGCGGATGTCACAGCTTGTATACATTCTTTAGGCTTTGCAACAAGGGCTGCCCTTTCATTTGGCAGCGCTCAACCAGGAGATTACCAAAAAGTCCTGCGCTATAACAAAAATAGAGTATTTGCTTTCGTCCTTGCTTTTGGACCTGTTGATGATGAAAAACATGCCCAGGCTGCGGGTGCTATTAATTACGGATTTCCCACTATAGCTGATACAGATATCGATAATATTTTGCCCACAGGCGTCTGCACCTATGAACACGTGGTCTCCCCCATATCTGATGATAAAATTGTTGCCAAAGCCATTGAAGTGAGGGGGTTAAAGATTACCATCACCAAAGTTCCCGTGCCCGTTCCCTTTGGTCCAGCCTTTCAAGGCGAGCGAGTTCGAAAGGAAGATATGCATGTGGAGCTCGCAGGTCAACCAAAACCTGGTTTTGAATTTTTGACTTCCAAAGAGTTAGATGAAGTCGAGGATGGGAAGATTGAAATAATTGGGCCAGAGATTGATGAAGTCAAAGAAGGCAGTCAGATTCCCCTTGCTATCTGGGTTGAAGTTGCCGGTCGTGAGATGCAGCCTGATTTCGAACCTATTCTTGAACGTCAGATTCATGATTTCATAAATTGTGCTAACGGTGTCTTCCATATGGGACAGCGGGATATCAACTGGGTCCGCATCAGCAAAGAGGCAAAGCAAAAAGGGTTTAAATTCAAACATTTCGGTTCTATCCTTCATGCCAAATTGCATGGAGAATACGGAAAGATCTTTGATAAAGTGCAAATAAAAATTTATACCCGCGAAAAAGAGATTCTTGAACTCATCGATACTGCCCGCAATGTCTATCACCAGCGCGATGCCCGCCTGGCTGATATGACCGATGAAGCAGTGGATACTTTTTATTCCTGTGCATTGTGCCAATCGTTTGCTCCGAATCATGTCTGCATCATCACTCCCGAACGCTCTGGGCTATGCGGTGCCTACAACTGGCTGGATGGAAAGGCAGCCTACCAGATAAATCCCACAGGATCCAATCAGCCGGTAAAAAAAGGCAAGGTTATTGACGCAGTGAAAGGTCAGTGGGAAAGCATAAATAAGTTTGTTTTTAACAACTCGCACAAAACACTGGAATTCTTTAATGCCTATAGTATCATTGAACACCCGATGACTTCTTGTGGCTGTTTTGAATGCATTTCCTGCGTGCTGCCTTCCACCAATGGCATAATGACTGTTTATCGCAATTGTGCAGGAATGACTCCCAGCGGGATGAAATTTTCAACGCTTGCCGGAACGGTTGGCGGAGGAGCCCAAACGCCAGGATTCATAGGTCACAGCAAACAATATATCGCCAGCAAAAAATTCATAAGTGCCGAAGGTGGCGCCAAGCGTCTTGTCTGGATGGACAGGGATCTCAAAGAAGAAGTTGAGCCAATCCTTCGTGAAATAGGTAAACAAGAAGGGATAGAAAACTTTTACGATATGATCGCTGACGAGACAGTGGCCATAACAGAAGAGGAAGTTCTCGAATATATTACTAAAATGAATCATCCAGCACTTTCCATGCCGCCTCTATTTTAGGCTTTAGAAGACCATGAAAACGATAGCTATTTCTGGAAAAGGTGGTACCGGCAAATCCACTCTTGCGGCTTTAATCATACGTTGGCTGAGTGAACATGTATCTCACTCGATTCTTGCTGTAGATGCTGATTCAAATGTTAATCTAAACGATTTACTCGGAGTGCAACTCAAAGAAACTGTTGGCACCATCAGGGAAGAAATGAAAACTAAGGTCAATAACCTTCCGGGTGGAATGACGAAGCAGCAATTCCTCGAATATAAAATTCAATCCAGTCTTGTTGAAGCACCGTCCTTTGATCTCATCGCCATGGGACGGCCTGAGGGATCTGGATGTTATTGTTATGCTAACAATTTATTGCGGGATATTTTAAAGAGCTTGGGCGAGAATTATGATTTTGTCGTAATCGACAATGAAGCAGGCATGGAACATCTGAGCCGTCGGACGGCCCAGAATATTGACATCTTGCTGATCGTATCAGATCCTTCTATCAGGGGGATTCAGGCTGCAGGAAAAATAAGCCGGCTGCTTAAAGAGCTTGAAACCAGGGTAAAAGAAAAGAACTTAATCCTGAATAGAGTGCGCAATTCCCTATCCCGGCCAGTAAAAAAGGTAATCGAAGGGGAAGGATTAAAACTTCTCCATTCGATTCCTGAAGATGAAAAATTGCTAAAAATTGATCAGGACGGAAATCCGATTTGGAAAATCAATCCAAGATCACCAGCCTATCTGGCGGTCGATAAGCTCATGAAAAATATTGAATTATGAAAAAACAAAAGAGGTTAAACCTTGAATTTTGAAATTCCTAAAGAAACTAACGCGGGAAAAATTATTGAAGTGACAATCGGTGCAACCGCAAAGCAAGGAGGCACACGTTCCCAGACGACGACTATAGGCGGACACACATCTCTTCCCTTTCATTTTTTTGAAGGTGAACACCCTCATCGGCCAGTCATAGCTATGGAGGTTTTCGATAAGGTGCCAGCAAAATATCCGGATTCTTTAATGGACTATTATCACGATGTCATCGATAAGCCCGCAGATATGGCGAAGAAGTGTGTTGATGAACATGGGGCAGAACTCATCAGCGTGCGCCTTGAAGGAACCCATCCGGAAAAAGGGGACAAAAGTGCAGAGGAAGCAGCAGAATTAGTCAAACAAGTTCTCAAGAGTGTAAGTGTACCGATCATCATCACCGGTCATAGTCATTTTGAGAAAACCAATGAGGTCATGAAAAAGGTCTGCGAAGCCACAGAAGGGGAGAATTGCCTGATAAATTATGCTGAAACGGACAATTATAAAACTATAGCGGCTGCTTGTATTGCCTATAATCATACGATCGTGGCTCAATCACCCATAGATGTCAATCTCGCCAAACAACTGAATATTCTTTTAACAGACATGAACTTCCCTGCAGAAAAAATCGTTGTGGACCCTTTAACAGGAACGCTGGGATACGGTCTGGAATACACCTATTCTATCATGGAACGAATCCGCAACGACGGTTTAGGCGGTGATAAGATGCTCGCATTTCCGATGCTCATTAATCCAGGCTATGAAAGTTCAAGAGTAAAAGAGGCTAGAGTTTCCAGAGAAGATTACCCTGAGTGGGGCGATCAAGAATTACGGGGTGCATACTGGGAAATCTCCACTGCCGTAAGCTTATTAGCTGCTGGGGCAGAATTACTCATTATGTATCATCCCAAAGCAGTAGAAGTTGTAAAAAAGAACATTAGCGAAATTTTTGACTTAAAAAATGGAGATTAAGCATGCCGTTATCCGGCTTAGACATATTTAAACTATTACCCAAAACCAACTGTGGAGACTGTGAGGTTCCAACCTGTATGGCATTTGCCATGAAACTGGCCCAAAAAAAGGCCGAATTAAGCGAATGCCCCCATGCTTCTGAAGAAGCTAAAGAAACTTTGGGCGCCGCGAGTGAGCCGCCTGTGCGATTGGTGAAAATAGGAAGAGCAAAGCCTTTAGAGATAGGAAATGAAACGGTCATGTTCCGCCACGAGAAAACCTTCTTTCATCAAACAGGAATTGCTCTTCAACTAAGAACTTCTGAGGATGAGGAACAACTTCTTTCCAAAATAAACGAGATCGAAAATTACAAAGTCGAGCGAGTTGGTGAAGAACTCGAAACCGACCTCTTTTTTATATCCCATGACTCAGAAGAAAAGGATGTTTTTCTTAAGACTCTGCAACTGGTTAAACAAAATTCGACAAAAGGAATCATACTGGATTGCCCTGATAAAGAGGTCTTAAAAGAAGGTTTAGACTGGCTAAAAGATGAACAGCCTGCAATCTTTCTCGAAGAAGAGGTTACAGATAAAGATATCGAGCTGGCAAAAAATCACAACGCCAGTCTTGTATTGACAGCTCATTCTTTTGATGATCTGGCCCGTCAATCAGAAAAAGCAAAACAAGCCGGAGTAAATGATCTCATCCTGAATCTGGCTTCCAAGAATGCGGGTCTTCAGCTGCAGCACAATACGATTATGAGAAGAAGTGCGTTGAAGAAAAATTTCAAATCTTTTGGATACCCTCTTTTCACCTTTATTCAAGGAGAGAATGAATTTGATTTTCTGGCAAAAGCCTCTTTATTCCTTTGCAAATATGACTCTATCATCGTCTTACCCCGATTTAATAAGGCCATGCTCTATACTTTGTTCACGCTTCGGCAAAACATTTACACCGATCCTCAAAAACCAATTCAGGTTGATCCTAAAGTCTATCCAATAGGCGAACCATCGCCAGAATCTCCCGTTTTTGTTACCACTAATTTCTCTCTGACTTACTTTATTGTTTCAGGAGAAATCGAAAATTCAGGGATTTCCGCTCATCTTGTCGTTTGTGATACAGAAGGTCAATCTGTCCTTACAGCTTGGGCCGCTGGAAAATTTGTGGGAGAAAAGATTGCAACATTCATTAAAGATATCAAGCTGGAGCAGCAGGTTAAAACCCGAAAGCTCATAATCCCGGGGTTTGTTTCTCAAATCAGCGGCGATTTAGAAGAAAACCTCCCTGGCTGGGAAGTCATCGTAGGCTGTCAGGAAGCAGCGGATATCGCTTCTTTTGTGAAGAATGTCAAATTAATATAAATAGCAAATCTCGTGAACAAAAAGTATAACGTTAAATTTTTCCCTTTTGAGAGCACTGTCAGTGTTTCTTCAGGCACAAGTATTCTTGATGCGGCAAGAAAAGTGGATCTTTTCCTAAAAACGACTTGTGGAGGAAAAGGGACATGCGGTGATTGTGTTGTTCGAATCATAAGCGGAACGTATCAAAGCAAGCTTTCATCAGCTCTCTCGGACGAGCTCATTAGACAAGGATATGCTTTAGCCTGTCAGACAGAAGTCAACGATAATCTTACCATCCAGTTGCCGCAGTTCCAGGAGCTCTCAATCAAAAGTGTTTCTGATTCTAAATTTTTTGAAGAACACAAAAATAAAATATCGGGCATTTATGAAATAAATCCTGTTGTGAAAAGTATCAGCTAAGAACAGAGAAATGGTCAACGAAATTTCAAAAAAAAATGACCTACATTGAATTAAATACAGAACCAAGCTACATGAACGAATATACTGGAGCATTATTTTTGCCTCATACAAAGATGGAGCTTTTTCCATCAGTAAAACAAATACTTAATTCCTGATTAAGGTTAATTTTTTCAGATAACATGAAGACAAATATATTTATTCATTAAGGAGGAATAGAATGAATACATCTATTTTCGATTTAATTAGAGAGCAAACTGTTCTCCTTGATGGCGGTATGGGCACAGAGCTCATAAGTCATGGCTTTCCTCAAGGAGTATGCCCCGAATCATGGAATGTGGAAAAACCGGATATAGTCAAAAAAATTCATAAAAGCTATTTCGATGCTGGTTCTGATGTTGTTCTCACCAACAGTTTTGGAGGAAGCAAAATTAAACTTTCTTCTCATGGTTTAGAAAAAAGATGTTATGAATTGAATCTTGCTGCGGCTACTATTGCCAATGAAATCAAACCAGAAGGAAGACTTGTTGCTGGCAGCATGGGCCCCACCGGAAAATTCCTTCAGCCGCAGGGAGAGTTCACAGAAGAAGAATTTGAAGAAGCTTATGCTGAGCAGGCCAAAGGCTTATCTGATGGAAAAGTAGATTTTTTATTGATAGAGACCCAGTACGATTTAAAAGAAGCGTTTTGTGCTCTGAGAGGATCAAGAAAGTCCACGGATTTGCCGATTTTTGTGACTATGACCTTCAACCATCATCCGAGAGGCTTCTTTACCCTGATGGGCAACAGTGCCGCCCAATGCGTTCAAGAACTGGAAAGAGAGGGTGTTCCTGCCCTTGGAGCAAATTGCACTTTAAACAGTGCTGAAATGGTTGATCTGATTAAAATCATGCGAGAAAAAACTGCTCTCCCTCTCATTGCTCAAGCGAATGCCGGGAAGCCTTCTCTTTCTGTAGAAGGTGAGGTGTCTTATTCGCAAGAACTGGAAGATTATGTTCGCTATATTCCCCATATTATAGAGAACGGTGCCAATCTTATCGGTGGATGCTGCGGCACAAACCCAAGCTACATAAAGAAAATGGCGGAATTAAAAAAAAACTTTAAGCCTGAAAAAGAAGTCTGACAAACATAATTGGAAATAAATCTCATTTGATCACATATCCTGGGAACGAAGCTTATTAATGAGAGATTGTTTTCTGTAATTCTCTTGCTTTATCAACGTGCTGTCGAGATTCTTCGTATCTTCCTAATCTGTTATAGATATCAGCCAGGATGAAATGAGCGAGAATATTCGTTCTTAAATCAGGTTTAAGACCCAGCCCTTTTAAAGCCAGCTTTGCTGCCTCATTTATGTCCTTTCCACTGTCCATATAAGCTTTAGCTAAAAAGACATAAGCACCGGCAAATTCTTCGTTCTTCTCTATACAGCCTTTGAATTCTTCAATGGCTTTTTCTAACTCCTCTGCCTTTGCATACAAGAGACCTAGATTGAAATCTGGCTTGTAGTTGAAGGGGCTGGTTTCTTGCTCTTTTTTGT
>SOIV01000201.1 GCA_004377005.1 Candidatus Aminicenantota bacterium
TCACCGCTCGCATTGAAAAGCTCTTGAAGAGATGAAGTAAGGAAAGCAAATACATAAAATTCCAGGAGCCTTAGGGGAAAAAGAAAAAGGACTGAGAGATTCATTTATCCAGAAGGTTGCTAACATTTCTGGAGGAAAAAGCATAAAAAAGTGTTTTCAGTGTGGAACCTGTGTAGCTTGCTGTGCATATTCAGCTGCCACAGCCAAGCGCTTCTCCGATAAAAAGATTTTTGCTGAAATAGAGGGGATTTTGAAGTAGGAAATTTTTGGGAAGGTTAATATATCAAGAGGAATTCTTTGGTATTAAAAAGGAAAGGAATATGTTAGAAAAAACCCCTTTTATTCTTGTTGTTGATGATGAAGAGTCTATGCGAGACTCTTGCTCTAAAATCCTTAAAAAAGACGGTTTTCTCGCCGATACAGCCAAGGATGGCTATACTGGTTTAGAAAAAATAGAAAAGAACAAGCCTGACTTGGTTCTCATTGACCTAAAGATGCCCGGCATCAGTGGCATGGAAGTATTGGAAAAAATTAAGGAAATCGACCCTAATATTATTCCTGTCGTTATCACAGGTTATTCCACAGTCGAGTCAGCTGTAGAAGCCATGAAAAGAGGGGCTTACGACTTCCTTCCCAAACCTTTTTCTCCAGAGGAATTGCGGATCATCATAAGACGCGGGCTGGAGAGACGAAAGCTCATCCTTGAAAAGAAGTCGCTCCAAAAAGAAAAGAAACTCATCGAGGAAAATTTCATCACTATGGTCTCCCATCAGCTACGAAGCCCTTTAGTCGCAATCCAGCAATACTTTGAAGTTATTCTAGCCGGGATGGTAGGTGAGGTTCAAGAAAAGCCAAAGGAAATGATCTTAAGGTCCAGAAGCCGGTTGGAAGGCCTTCTGAATTTAATCAACGACTGGTTGGATGTTGCCAGGTTGGACAGCGGACAAATTGTCGACAACATCGAGCCTTTATCGTTGAAAAAAGTCATAAAAAAGATAATAGAAGATATGAGGCCTTTGACTCAAGATGATAACATTTCTCTGGAACTCGGGTCTTGTTCTGAAAATGACCTTGTCCAAGGTGATAAGGAGACTCTGGAGCAGGTCTTTTCCAACCTTATCACCAATGCGATCAGATATAACAAGCCCAAAGGGCGAGTTATTATAACCATCAAAGAAAACAAGGATTTTATTTCCGCAGAAGTTAAAGATACAGGAATAGGAATTACTAAAGAGCAGCTTCCTTTTATTTTCGACCAATTCTACCGGGTGAAAAGAGGTGAAGACCATAAGATAAAAGGAACGGGATTAGGACTTTCCATCGCCAAGAAAATTGTGGATGCCCATGGAGGCTCAATTAAGGCATCAAGTGAGTTGGGAAAAGGAAGCAGGTTTACTGTTCTGTTGCCTAAGGCATAAAAAGGGCAGGACTGAGATGATCAAAGAAGACTCTGACATAGCCCCTCAATTACAGCAATTATCTCAGTTTGCTGTTTAGAATCAAACAAGGTATAAAGAAAAAAGGAAAAGTTTTTTGCAGAAAAATCAAGGAAGGAGAAAAGAATGGCCTTAGAGACACGTACAAGAGCTTGGATTAAGTCTATTGTATGGAGAATTTTAGGTATTTTTGTCTTAGGGACTATAGCCTGGCTTGTTACCCACAGTTGGAAAGAAATGACTATAATTACCATAATTTTTCATGGTGTTCGAGTCATTCTTTATTATTTCCATGAAAGAGTATGGGAGAGAATACATTGGGGTAGAATCAAGCATCCTCTTAGTAATATACCTGTAAACAAAGAACTAACGCCAGAGGATCTTAAGATTATCCAAAACCAATTAAAAAAGTTAGGCTACATAGATTAAAGTCAGCTGAGTGAATTAGCATATCGTTGGATAAACGGTTAAGATTAAAGGGATTTCTCATTGTTTTATTTTTAAACTGGAGATTAAAATGGCTTTATATCAATTTGAAGAACGC
>SOIV01000241.1 GCA_004377005.1 Candidatus Aminicenantota bacterium
ACGCTGACCGGAAACAGCAATGGCAGCCCTGCATTGACCAGAAGAGAAAAACAAGGAAAGGCGTTATGACTCTTGTTTCCGTATTTCTTTTTTTTATCTTTTCCACGTTGGGATTAAGCATGCTTTATTTTTCTCAAATCTATCTTAAATTAAGCGCTTATAAAAAAAACTCGACACTCCTCGCTTATGCTTCTGAGAACGGAATAAAGCTTGGCTTCGATCATCTTCTCAACTTGCTTTCTCAGACGATGACTCCCTCCCTTCTTTCCCCCCAAGAATCTATTGAACTCAGAGAAGATACAATAAACAAGGGTTCAGAAATAGTGGAAAAGCTCCTCGGGTCGCGCCTTCCGTTCCAGAATTCCCAGGCCTGGGAACACCTCGGATGGGAAAGCATAACAAATTTTTACTTCGAAAAAATCGAGGAAAAAGAAGATTATTTCCATGCTACCTACAAAACGGAGATTTCATCAAAAGGAAAAATAAAAAATTTTAAAGAGACCAGGGAATCCAGCCTCGAAGCCAGGTTGGGAATTTTCGCCGGCAACCTCCCTCTTCCGTATATCCCGTTACTTGTAGACAAAAAGCTTGATCCAGATCAGAAAAATGATTTCATGGAAAAGAATAAAATAGACTTTCTCCCTTCAGAAAAGAATCTCATCTCCCCTCAAATAAGCTTCGCTGAAGGAGATCTAATTCCCAAAGATGCAAATTCCCAGGTGCAGAAAGCCCTGAAAATAAAATTCTTTCACCCGCAGAATCTTTCCAGCCGCCGCCTTCGGGCCATCCTGGGCCTGGAAGAGACAAACGAGCCTGTTCCGGACGGAGTTTATTTAATCAAAGACGACATGGGCCTGGGAGGGATTTATGTCCAAGGAGATTTGGAGGAAATGGTCACGGCTATCGAAGAGAACTTCCAGGTTGTATCATTTCTTACCGAGCAAGGCTGCTGGATTCTCAAGTTCAGCCCGTCAAAGAGCAAAACGATTTTTTCCACACCCGAGGAAGTCCTTTATTACGATCTTATCCCCCTGGGTATAATCATCGTCAACGGAAAGATCAATTCGCTCGGCGGAGGGGTGATGGACCCTTCAGGCCAAGCTATCCTGGTCACGGAAGAAGAAATCCCCTCAATTCTTAATGGCGCCAATTTGACCATTATCTCCTCGGATAAAATCACTCTTTCCTCCCACCTTATTCACCAGGGCGTCAAATGGATAGATAAAGTGCCCTATGTTAAAGATTCAAATTCCCAATTGATTATTTTTGCAACGGGAAAGGATTTCCTGGAAAACACTGAAAGAGAGGGAAAAATAATAATTGATAAAGACTCTCCCCAGGAGATAAAAATTCAAGCCTCCTTAACAGCCGCTGATAAGGGGTTTTCCATAGAAGGAAAGGGAAAAACTGTTCATATTCTGGGAAGCCTCCATGCCTCGGATTACACATCCAACGAAAACAAACTAACGTTCACGTTCGACGAGCGGCTTTTAGAGGAGAGTGATCTTGTCCAGAATGCACCGAAAACAGCCAAGCCTGTTCTTTGCCTTTCTTTTTTTAAACCTGTGGAGTGGAAGGAATTCTAAATGAAAAACAAAAGATTATTCTTTTCTGAGAATTGCAAGAGAGGATTTTCTCTTATGGAGGTACTTGCGGCCTTTTTCGTCCTGGGCATCATTCTGGGCCTTGCTTCAACTTCATTCCTGAACCTTGCCCCTAAGTACAAGCTTAATAGTGCTGTTCGGGAAATAAACTCCCGCCTGAATTATGCCAGGTATAAGTCCATATTCGAGGGAGTAAAAGTCAGGATCAAATTTGACCAACACAGCTACGCCATCGAAACATATGATGAGGAGCAGAATGAATGGAAGAGAGAGCGAGAATACTTTCTCAATGGGGTAACCCTTCAAGCCAACAACAGCCCCACCTTCCATCCGGTGGGAACCGTGTCCAATTTAGCTTCTATCTA
>SOIV01000211.1 GCA_004377005.1 Candidatus Aminicenantota bacterium
CCATCAGTTAAACAAATATTCAATCCTTAACCTGCCCTGCATGCAGGCAAAGGCAGGCTTTTAGCCACATCCTTTTCATTTTGTCTAAAATATACATTTTTTACTTGACATTAGAAGTTGATGTCTATATAAGCAGTCATTGTAAATGACCATTAAGGAGGTCATATGAAAGAGACAACTGTTAGCATTGCAGAAGGAAAAAAGGGCTTTAGCCGCCTGGTAGAAGAGGCCCATAAAAATAAAGAAGATACAATTGTAACCAAAAGAGGAAAGCCTGTTGCAGTGATTATACCTTACGATGAATATAAACGCTCAAAAAGAGTAGAAGGACATAGAAAGATTATGGAGGCGAGAGCGGCTTTCTTAAAGGCAGGTATTGGAGCAGAAGAGGTTTTTAAGGAATCTAAGAAACAATTGGAGAAGAGACGTTGAAACGGATAGTCATAGATACAAGTGTAGTCCTAAAATGGTATCTAGCCGATGAAGAGTACAGTCAAAAAGCTTTGAGCATATTGGATAAATATGTATCAAATGAGATAGATATTCTAGCTCCCTCGCTATTAGAATATGAGGTGATTAACGGATTAATTATCGCCAAGAAAAGGGGAGGAATTCAAGAGAAAAAAATTCTCACAGCTATAGATGGGTTTATGAGTTTAGAAATAAAGCTGATAAATCTTTCTCTCTATTATCCCAAGGTAATACACTATTGTAAGATTTATAATCGATCCGCTTATGACGCCAGTTACCTGGCTTTGGCTGATGATGAAGGTATTTCTTTGGTCACAGCAGATAAAGGACTGTATAACGTGGTCAAAAAAGATCTAAAGTGGGTGGAATCGCTGGGAGATTTCAGTTTATCAACTTAGATTATTTACCGTGATGAGTTTTATATCTTTTATGATTTCAAAATGAGCAACATTCCTGGTTAAAAGAGGTAGAGAGTTGGCAATACAAATCCCTGCAATAAGAATGTCCTGATTGCCAATTAGTTTTCCTTTAGCTTTCAATTGCGTAAAGATTTTCCCTGCGATTGCTGCTTCGATCGTATTCAAAGAATATATAAAGACGTTTTTAACAAAATTCTCGATTTGTTCAAGCCTTTTTTTCCCTGAAATGCCAGCATAAAGTTCAAAGACAGATATAGAAGTGATCGCTAATTTATCTTTTTCAATTATTTTATAGACAGCCTGGGCAAACGGATGTACATCAGTAAAGAAATCTATGATTACATCTGTATCTGCAACAATTAAATCTTCCAATTTCTTCTAATCTCCTCTAATCTTTTTTTTGTTTTTTCCGCTTCTTTCTTATTCCAACTCCCCTTCATTTTTAAAATATTTCCTCTGTCCAGCTCTCTCCTTTCATTTTCTTTAAGGTAAAAATCCACCGCTTCTTCAATGAGTTTCGAATATCCCCGACACCCTTTCTTAACTGCAAGAGAACGAAGTATGCTGATTAAATCATCCGATAATTCTATAGTTGTTCTCATTTTTCTAATCTCCACATAATCATTTTTAATATGCATTATAATATTTAAATGCATTTATGTCAAATATAAAAATAGTTGTGCTCTGTACAGGATGGAAAAATGGGGCCTGGCACCATTTTTTTTCTTTTTTATTTGCTTAGATATTCGTCCAGGGCCAGGGCAGCAGCTACGCCCGTTCCTACCGCTGTTGCCATCTGTTCGGGGCAGGCATCGGTAACGTCTCCAGCAGCAAATATTCCGGGCTGAGATGTGGACATATTCTGACTGACCTTGATTTCCCCCCATTCATCCAAATCCACCAGCTCTTTCACAAACTCGCTATTTGGATCCATTCCGATAGCGATAAAAACCCCATCAAGCTTTAGCTTGGAAGTCTTGTTATCTTTGACATTTTTAATGGTTATGGATTCAAATCTGTCCTCTCCTGAAATCTCCTCGACAACAGAATCCCACAGAACTTCAGTCTTGT
>SOIV01000005.1 GCA_004377005.1 Candidatus Aminicenantota bacterium
TCTTTTTTTGCCATTCGATATCTCCAAATGGAGCCTGGCGATTTACACTCTGCCTTAGGTTTTCTAATTCTACGCATGTTAAATGCTTATCAATGTACTCAGTCCAATTAGAAGGCAGTTTAATAGGAAGGGTATCTAATATTTTTCCAGATTCTTTGCCTATTCTCTCTCTATGGCTTGACCAGAGCCAATCTTTTGATGAGAGGACTAATTTTGCCCGCGCTGCATTTCCTTCAACATAGCGTAATACAGTAATTAAGTGCTCATCATTTTGAATGATAAAACTTTTAAATCGACTCTGCCATATGTAGCCACTCGTTTTATAAAAATAATGATAGCGGCGAGCATGAGTTGTCATTAACCAGTGTATCCACTTGATTAGATGATGGGGTTGATTAGGCATTAAAACAAAATGAAAATGGTTGGGCATCAAACAGTAAGCGTAAATGTTTAAAGGATAGCGCTTCTTTGCTTCTTTCATTAATCTAATAAAGGCATTAAAATCTTGATTCTTATGGAAGACTTTTTGCTTGTTATTGCCCCTATTTATCACATGATAAGTTAACCCTTCAACCAAACATCTTTTTACTCTCGTCATGGTTATTAATTTTTCCCTTCCAATAAAAAATGACGTAGATTGATTGATTAATTTGTCATTAAAGGGTTAATTAGAATATAAGATTACTTTTTTAAATAATGGGGCCTGGCCCCAATTTTAGAAAGAAAATGTGAGAAGGCTGTTCGTCTATATAATATGAGGTGGGAGGAATTAACTATTATCTTTTATCAAATGGGATGGAGATATTTGGAAATAATGGGGCCTGGCACCAATTTAAATAATGGGGCCTGGCACCAATTTTGTTTTTTGCTTGTGTTTTTATTTTTTCTTGTTAAAATATTCGTGAAATTTGAGTCAAGTTTTTGTCAGGAGATAATGATGTCTGTTTTCTTGAAAAAGATTCTCTGGGCAACAGATTTTTCGGATGAAGCTCAGGAGGCCCTTCTTTATGCCGAGGCTTTTGCGAAGACTTTCAAAGCCAGGATCGTCGCTCTCCATGTTGTTCCTGATTTTTCTCCGGCTCTTTACAATGCGGCTTATGTTATAAGAGAAGACCTCGTCAGGAGATTAAATTTTATAAAGGAAGATGCAAAAAAGAAGTTTGCGGCACTGAAGAAAGCTAAAGGGATTCCTTTAAAAGCCATTGTCAAAGAAGGCTCTGCTGCAAAAACGATCATAGAGACTGCAGAGGAAGAGAAAGTCGATTTGATCGTGATCGGAAGAAAAGGGATGTCTGCCATAGAGAGACTCTTCATCGGGAGTGTTGCCAACCAGGTCTTAAGGAATTCCCCTGTTCCCATCCTTGTGACCAAGAAAAAGAGTGGAAAGCCTCGATTTAAAAAAGTTATTGTACCTACAGATTTTTCAGATCGAGAAGAAGTGGAAAGGGATTTTGCCTGGAAGCTGGCCAAAGGATTTGGCTCCGATCTTACCCTCTTACACGTGATCGAGCTTCATGACTATGAGCTTTCGCCCAAGGTACTGGATGATCTGTTTAATTCGCTGCTTAAAAGACTTAAACAAAGAAAAAAGAGAGAAAAGGCTGATATAAAAGTCTCGGAGGAAGTCTACCGGGCAATAAATGCCTCTGTCGGAATCGTTGATTACGCAGAAACTCACCACTTTGATCTTATAGTTATCTCCACTTGTGTCCAGACCAAGCTAGAACGATTCTTTTTGGGAAGTACGACCGAGAAGGTGATCTCTTATACTCACGTTCCTGTTTTTGCCATTCCTCCCACATATTGCATTGATTAAAGGTGGAAGATAGCCGAAAGTATTGGGTTGCTCTAAATCTTGTTCTGGCTGAGCATCTCAAAGCAGCTAAAAAAATTGTTGACCATTTTCCGACTATTAAAGATGCCTTTACTGCCAGCAGCCGGGAGTTCGCAGCCTTAGGCGTTGAGAAAGAGAAAGCGCAGGCCCTGACTTCCTCGAAGATACTGGATAAAGCCTGTAGAGAAATAGAAAAGCTGGAGAGAAAAAAGTATTCTATTCTAACTCTGGAGAGTGAGAATTATCCTGAATATTTAAGAGAAGTATTTGATCCCCCTTTCGTCCTTTATTGTGCAGGAAAGATCGAAGCGCTAAAAGGACCGGCTGTTTCAATAGTAGGAGCAAGGAAGCCCTCAGCCTATGGCAGGGTTGTCGCCGAGAAGCTAGCTCGAGATCTAGCCTCTCGAGGAGTAGTGATTGTCAGCGGTTTAGCCCGTGGTGTGGATTCCATTGCTCATTGGGGAGCTCTTGAAGGAGGAAAAACTGTGGCCGTGTTAGGTTCAGGATTGGAAAACATTTATCCGAGGGAAAACCATGCTCTATTTCATAAAGTCATCGAGCAAGGGGCTGTTGTGTCTGAATTTCCTTTGAAATCTGCTCCGTTGGGCTTTCATTTTCCTATAAGAAACAGGATCATCAGCGGTCTTTCCCTGGCTGTTGTTGTGGTTGAAGCAACAAAGAGAAGCGGATCTCTTATTTCAGCCCGTTTAGCCTTGGAACAGAACAGAGAGGTTATGGCTGTCCCCGGGAATATCACCTCTAATCTCAGTCAAGGCACGAATTGGCTTATTAAAACAGGGGCAAAATTAGTTGAAAGCTGGGAAGATGTGGCAGAAGAACTTGCCTCGCCTCTAAAAGAACAACTTCTTTCTCAGAAAAAAGAGGAGAAAGAGAAGCCTCCCTCGATGAGCCCTCAAGAGCGGAAAGTCTTCGAGCTTATAAGCTCAGACTCCCTCACCCAAATCGACGCCCTGGTCGAAGGAACAGAGTTTTCTGTATCCGAAATTCTCTCTATTCTACTCAAACTGGAACTTAAGGGGCTCGTTTTACAGAGGCCGGGGAAATATTTTCAGAGGAGACTGTGATGGGAAAGCGTCTGGTTATTGTTGAATCTCCAGCCAAGGCAAAAACAGTTAACAAATATCTAGGCTCTGACTTTTTGGTCAAAGCATCCATGGGGCACATCCGGGATCTGCCAAAAAAAAGTTTAGGCGTGGACATCGAGCACGATTTTAAGCCTGATTATGAAATAATTCCGGAAAGAACAAGTACAGTCGCAGAATTGCAAAAAGCTGCCAAGCAGTCAGAATCAGTGCTGCTTGCCGCTGACCCTGATAGAGAAGGAGAAGCGATATGCTGGCATCTGAGCACTGTTCTCGGCGCCTTCAATAAAAATATATACAGGGTTCTTTTTCATGAGATTACTAAAAGTGCTGTGCAGCGGGCCTTTGAGAATTTAAGAGAGCTTGACCAGAACAAAATCAATGCGCAGCAGGCGAGAAGACTCCTTGATAGATTAGTAGGGTATCTCATAAGTCCCTTACTGTGGAAAAAAATTGGAAGAGGACTGAGTGCAGGCCGGGTTCAGTCTATAGCTCTGCGAGTGATCTGTGAACGGGAGCGAGAGATCAAAGATTTTATTCCTGAAGAATATTGGTCCATTACAGCCGAGCTTAAAGCCTCTAATCCTCCCCCTTTTAAGGCAGCTCTCACGGAGATAGATGGCAAAAAAACCAAAATAAAGAATGAGAAAAGTGCAACAGCTGCAGTCTCTGAGCTTCGCAACCTGCCTTTTGACCTTGAGAAAGTGGAGGTAAAAGAGAAGAAGAGAAATCCCAGTCCACCTTATATCACCAGTACCCTTCAGCAGGATGGTTTTCGCCTTTTTCATTTTCCTGTGAAAAAGACGATGTATGTAGCTCAGAGGCTTTATGAGGGTCTTGAGATCGGCCCGAAAGGATCAGTGGGCTTGATCACCTATATGAGGACAGATTCTGTTCGCGTTTCTAATCAGGCTCTTTCCTGGGCACGAAAATATATTAGACAGAATTATTCCGAGGAATATCTTCCCGAAAAGTCGCGTATTTATAAGAATAAAAGAAAAGCGCAGGACGCCCATGAAGCTATCCGTCCCACTACGCTTTCGCTTCCTCCTGATGCCGTCAAACCTTATCTCGCCAAGGAAGAATACAACCTCTATCGCATCATCTGGAATCGATTTATCGCTTCTCAGATGAGTTCAGCCCTGATCGAGGAGACAGTGTTTGATATCAAAGCCTCGAAATACAAGTTCAAGGCCAAGGGAGAAGTTATCAAATTTGACGGGTATTTTATCCTCTACTCCAGTCTGAAAAAGGAGGATAAGATTTTCCCCAGAGCAGAGGCGGGAGAAAGACTGACGCTCATTAACCTTGAGTCAGAGCAGAATTTCACCCAGGCTCTCCCGCGCTATACAGAAGGGAGCTTGGTCAGGGAGCTGGAAGCAAAAGGTGTCGGTCGACCCAGCACCTACGCTCCTATCATTGCCACCTTACAGGGTCGTGTTTATGTCGTTAAAGAAAAAGGGAAGTTTATCCCCACAGACCTTGGAATTTTTGTGACTGATTTTTTGATCGAAAACTTTGCTGATTTGATGGAGTTTAAATTTACGGTTCGTTTGGAGGAAGAGCTCGACCGGATCAGCGAGGGAGAACTGAACTGGGTGGACTATTTAAAATCGTATCATTCTTTCCTTGATAAGGATTTAAAACAAGCAGAGAAGCGCGAAAGCGTGAAAGAGAAAGGAATTCCATTGGAGGATGTCTGTCCCCAGTGCGGTCGCCAGCTTGTCATAAAGGAGGGGCGTTACGGACGGTTTAAATCTTGTTCGGGCTATCCTGAGTGTAAACACAGGGAGAGCATGGTTAAGAAAGAAGCAACGCCTTTGGAAGAGAAATGTCCCGAATGCGGGTCTGGTCTTGTTATAAAGTGGGGAAGATTCGGGACTTTTATCGGTTGCTCGAATTATCCTCAATGTACTTACACAAAGACAGAGAGAAAGGATACAGGTATCGCCTGCCCGAAGAACTGCGGCGGAACACTCATCAGGAAAAAAACGAGGAAGGGGAAGATCTTTTTTGGCTGCAGCCAGTACCCGAAGTGTGATTATGCAACCTGGGATGAGCCCATCTCTCAGCCCTGTCCTGAATGCGGCCGGAAATTTGTGATTCGAAAAAATGTCATAAAGGGAGATCCTTTTCTCTACTGCAGCAATGAAGAATGCAACTACAAGGAGATAGTGGAACGGGAGAAGATTTGGGAAAAGAAGGACGCCACTTCTGAGGAAGGGGAAGACCTTTAGATTTCATAAAGCGAGAAAGGGAAAGGCTATAGAGTAAAAACACGAGCTTGTACTTTTTTCACAATTTTGCATTCAGCGCATAATGGCAACTCAGCCTGAGTAAAAAATAAAATGAGAAAAGAAATTAGCCAGTTTCTCGCCTTCCTTAAGCACGAGAAAAACGCCTCTCCTCATACAATCGCATGCTACAAGAGGGATTTACTCCAGCTTGCCGGGTATCTGGAAGAAAGAAAAGTTGTGTTGAGAGGGATTGACAATGTTATTCTTCGTGGGTTTCTGGCGAAGCTTCAGGAGAATCAAAATAAAAAATCAACCGTGGCCCGCAAGCTGGCCGCGATTCGCTCTTTTTTTCAGTTCTGCATCAAGAAAAAGTGGCTGGAGGACAACCCTGCTAAGGTTGTGGCTACTCCAAAGCAGGAAAAGCATGTGCCCTCTTTTTTATCCGAAGATGAGATGGCGCAATTCCTAGACTTACCTCAGACGACTCAGCCCTTAGATTTAAGGGATAAAGCCGTACTCGAGCTACTCTACGCAACCGGAATGCGGGTGAGCGAGTTGGCAGGACTCAATCTTGATGATCTGAGTTTCTCAGAGAGGTTGGTTCGAGTCAGAGGAAAGGGAAAAAAGGAGAGGCTTATACCTTTCGGAAAGAAGGCCGAGGATAGCCTGGCCTTTTATATTCGAAGCAGACCTCAAATCAATAAAGGCAAAATTGAGGCTGAAACTCTGTTTTTAAATTACCGGGGAGAGAGACTCTCCTCTCGTTCTGTAGAGAGGATTGTTGATAAATACATCCGTCTCACGGCGGTGCAGAGGAAGATAAGCCCTCATTCTCTTCGCCATTCTTTTGCTTCCCACCTTTTGAGCAGGGGTGCGGACCTGAGGGTGATCCAGGAACTTCTGGGACATGAGAGCTTAGCCACAACTCAAAAATATACCCACCTTAATTTAAGACAGCTCCTGGAAGTCTACAAAAAAAGCCATCCCCGCTCCTAAAAAACCCAATGTTTATAAAAAAGGGGACAGGCTACTTTATCTTGGAACAGGGAGACTTTTAGCATTTTTTGAGCTGAGATTTGACATTTCTTACTCCTGCATAATATGACACCAACCAGAAAAGTAGCCTGTCCCCTTTTTGTGCGCCCGCTCCTAAAAACTCCATAGAATTGTGGAAACTTTTGTTTCCCCTAAAAAGTGCCTTTTGTAAACTCGC
>SOIV01000143.1 GCA_004377005.1 Candidatus Aminicenantota bacterium
AGATCTTTTGCTATCTTTGATTAAAGAAGAATTAGCAAAAGAAAAAGAAGAAGAAGAACATGAAATGATTGAAGAGGAATACAACGGCTTTACTATTTACACAGTTAGAGAAGAATGTGAAGAAGAAGAAGAAGAAGAACACGGGGAAGAAGAGAAAGAACATGGGAAAAAGCATGAAAAAGGAGGGAGCTTTTCATTCCTGGATGAGTCGAACATCGCTGCAGGAGATAAAAATTCAGTCAAGTCTGTGATAGATGTTTTACAAAAAAAGAAAGAGAATGTTTTTAAAAACGAAGGATTTTCTTCTTTGCTCACGAAAATTGATAAAGAGGCCATCTTCTGGGGAGCCGCGCTTATCCCCCCTGATGCGATAAACGAAGTTATTTCAGAAAAGCCTGCGCTCATCATCCTGGAAGCTGTCAATGCTGCCTCTGTCTCTCTTGATTACAAAAACAAAAACATCATTGCTGACATAAAAATCATGAGCAGCGATCCGATGAAGAACCAAGAGCTGGCTGATAACTTAAACGGGTATAAAAGCATGGCAGCTTTGATCCAGATTCAGGATCTAAACATGGCCGAGATTTTAGATAGGATAGAGATTACCTCCTTCCCAGATCATGTAAAAATTTACACCAGTTTTCCCGAAGATCTTCCTCAGACCATCATTGATAAGCTCAAAATGGAGAAGACGAAAGAGGAAAAAAAGGATATTTAGTCTGGATTATATTCTTCTATTAATCTTCAAGAATATATTCCTTCTGAGAAAAAAGAATGCAGGCTAAACAGAGAAAAATGACCGTAATTAGAAAAAGCATGAAGATAGCGGTCCCTGTAGGGCTTGGCTCCAGCCTGAACATCAGAAAGGAAAACCTTCCTGTTCTCGGAGCTGGCAGCAAGGATTTGAGATAATGAATGATGGAAAAGCGCTGGGTGGAACCTGGAAAATATTGGATCACGTTTTCCCAGCCAAAGCTGAAAACAAGCCCGACTATGATAGATTTCTTCAGAAAAGCCCCGAGAAAAGTAAAAAACGCTGTATAACAGATAAGGCCCAAGCCTAAAACAACCACATCTCTCAGAAGAATCTTATACAAGGAAAAATTACCCAAGTTATTCACGTTCAAGATAAGAAACGATAAAAGCACTCCAACACTCATCATCAATATAACCAGAGTCGTGTAGGCCGAATACTTTCCGAGGACGATTGCGGATTTAGAAATCGGCCGTGTTGTCAAATAGATCAGTGTTTGTCCTTCTGTTTCCTCTGAGGCAACCGAGGTCCCGAAAAAAAGCGCCAGGATTAAGATAAGAAATTGAAGATAGAAGACTACAATCAAGTTGGAAAAGATATAAATACCCTGAATTTTACCGCGGCCCGAAAAAATTTGATTAAATTTAATAATAAAGGCAATCACAACCGGTAAAAAACTGAATAAGAAAAAGATTTTTGTCTTTTTCGCCCTTCTTCCCATTGACAAGAAGATGGAATAAACATTTTTCACTGAGTCCAGGAAAAAAGACAATCTCCCAGTATTTTTTTGATTCATCCTACT
Organism: Candidatus Aminicenantota bacterium; assembly: GCA_004377005.1. Taxonomy (GTDB): domain Bacteria; phylum Acidobacteriota; class Aminicenantia; order Aminicenantales; family Aminicenantaceae; genus SOIV01. The sequence goes on from SOIV01000143.1 coordinate 1,557, forward strand.
TTCCTACTAAATAGTCAAAAACGGCCTGAAGGTTGTCATCAGGTGATGTGATTTCGTCCACTTCGATTTTGTTCTCTATAAAAAGAGAAGGCAAAAGGCTGAATAACTTATCCCTGTTATTGGTCTCGATAAGAAGAGAATCATTCGACGAGCTGAAATGAACTTTCAAAACATAGTCTTGTTGAATGAATTTCGAGGCGAGCTGGCGGGCATTACTGCACTTAATAGAGATAATATGAGGATGGGTATCGATCAGATCCCGGATGTAGTGAATATCACCTTGGGCAAAAATCTTACCCTGATGGATAAGAATAATCCGCTTGGTCATAGCTTCGATTTCAGGCAGGACATGGCTTGAGACGATGATTGTTCTTCCCTCTCCCTTATATGATTTTATAAGGTGAATAATCTTCCGCCTTCCCAGAGGATCAAGGCCGCTCAAGGGTTCGTCAAGGACGATAATTTCCGGATCATGGGCGATGGCCTGCGCAAATTTTAGCCTCTGACGCATGCCATGGCTGTAAGACCTGATGACTCTGTCTTTATCTTCAACCAATTCAACGATTTCCAGAGCTTTTTGAGCTCTGGTTTCTACTTCAGATTCAGAAAAATGATGAAGTTTTAAAAGACTGGTAACAAACTGCCAGCCCGTTATCTCTTCATAGAAGAAATCCTGTTCTGGACAGAATCCTATGATGGAGAATAAGCGGTAATTGTTCCAAATTTTTTGTCCTTTTATTTTGACAGTACCGATGTTTGGCTTTATCTGTCCGGTTATGAGCTTTAAAAAAGTGGATTTTCCTGCACCGTTCGGTCCCAGAATTCCTGTAATCCCCGGCTCAATCTGGAGGGTGACGTCACTCAATCCCAGAACATTCCCGTACCATTTGGAAAGATTTTTAGTTTCGACAATCGGTTTCATTTTACAACTTCAACTCCCTTGACTTTACTTTTCAAAACAAAGCCAGCAAAAACACAAATGCCTAAAAGAACCAGGAAAGAAAAAATCCAGGGGATATCATACGGAGTTTTCTGACCAAAAATATGGGCACCCACCTGCTGCAGATTCGCTCTCAGAGAAACAAGTGAAAAATAATGACTCCTGAATTCCGAGCGAAAAATCAAATAAATAATGTCAGAAAGCATGTAAATGCCAAAAATAAGAATAGCCACTAATCTCCTGTTTTTACTCAAAGAGGAGAGGAGAAGTGCATAAAACGAGAAAAATCCAGTTACAATGAACGAATAGCCGATGATCGAAAGAGGAAGCCAAGGGTAGGAGATAAAAAATTTGAGGCTGCCTGAGAAAACAAGCTTCATGATAAAAAAGACGAGGCCGGGAATCAGGGTAATAATAAATAAGAAGAAGACAATAACAGCAGTCTTTCCCAAAAAATAGTCTTTTTTCTTGAGTGGCCGAGAAAAATACAGTTGAAGAGAATTATGTTTGAGATCATCGCTGATAAGACTTGCACCACAGAAAATCACTATCATGAGCATAATAAAAAGCATAAAACCTTGAGTAAAATACACTTTGAAATAGTTCGGGTTAATCTGAAGAAACTGTGAGGTTTCTCCTCTTAAGAAGGGGAAATCCTCTAATCTCTCTGAAATATATATCCCGGTTAGAAAGAATACGGCAGGAAGAAGACTCATGGGGAGGGTAAACTTAAAGAGCTTTCTCATAAAGGTTAACTTAATCCCATACCTGGTGATCGGCCACCAAGGGAACTTTTTGACAATAAATTCTCCGTCCCAATGGCTGTAACCTTTCTCTTTGATAGTCATTAATCCACTCCTACTACTTCAGCAAATAGATCTTCGAGTGAAGTCTCACTTTTTACAAAATGTCTTATTTGAATCTTTTCTTCAGCAGCAATCCTGAAAATTTCCTGCCTGTCTTGATCAGGGGGCCAGTAAACCTTAAAAATTCCCTCTTCCGTTTCTTCCACTTTACACTTCATATCCTTAAGCCTACGGAGGAAACCGCCTGCTTCACCTTTTACTTTCATTTCATAAAGATCTCTTATTTCTTTCAGTTCGCTGATATCGCCCTGAGCTGCAAGTTTCCCTTTGTTTAAAATCACTACGTAACTACAGGTCAATTCTATATCGGGGAGAATGTGAGAAGAGATCAATACTTGAATATCTTTCTTTGAAGAGATATCCATTATGAGTTCCAAAATTTCCCTTCTTCCATTGGGATCCAAACCGGTTGTAGGCTCATCGAGAAAAATAAGTTTAGGATCATGGACAATTGCCTGGGCGAGCTTGAGCCTCTGTTTCATCCCTGACGAATAAGTCTCTAACTTACGGTAACGGCTCTCCTCAAGACCTACATAATAAAGGACTTCGTGGGCGCGCTTCATGGCCTCCTGGCGCGGCATTCCCGATAATTCACCAAGATAAGAGGTAAAAGAAACTGCATCCAATCCAGGAATAAAGCAGTCATCTTCGGGCATATAACCTACATAGCGCCGTATCTTAGGCTGTTCATCTTTGATGTCATAGCCAAGAACACGACCTCCACCCTTATCTGGAGAAAGAAACCCAAGGAGGATACGAATTAGCGTGCTCTTCCCGGCCCCGTTGGGGCCCAAAAGACCAACAGCTCCTTGAGACAAATCAAGGCTTACTCCTTCCAGAGCTTTAATTTTTCCGTAGCTGAAATGGATGTCCTTAATTTCAATACTCATCTTCTGTTTATTATCCTAATATATTATCCTTAGTTCTTTTAATAAATACGATAATTTACAAGAAAAAGTTTCTTGAGGCAAGCATTTCTTTTTCTAAAAGACATAATACTTGATCAGGCTGGATGTCTCGAAAACACGCGGGATTTCCCCAGCGAGGAAATCCCGCTCGGATACAGGCTTCGCTCTCCTCTCCTGCCGTCGAGGAACCATGCCCGCTCAGCCTTGCTCACGGTTTTCTCAATCACCCAGCCTGATCTCTTCATATTCTCGGAATTGGAAATCCTTCCTTTCTTGAGTTTGAGCTTTCATCTAAACCGTATTTTATTTATTGTAATGAGATACCCGAATCCCCTCGCCATAAACTAAAGCTCTGTAAGCCTTTTCAACTCGATTCCAGTTCTCCTCTCTGTCTAATGCCCAGAATCTTCCCATTACAGTGACGACTTTACCTATGGAAAGAGATTGGCACATCTCCTCCACTTTGGCTACATAAGCCGCACCGCTCTCAGGTTTCTCCCCTCTTCGACCAATTAAAGAATGAACGAAAACGGGCTTCACATCGAGCTGTTTAGCCATGCGAAGCAAAGCAAAAAGATGCTTGATAGTACCGTGAGAGCTATACTTAGAAACAATTCCCAAAAGATGAAGAGACTTATGATCTTTTTTAGCCCCCTGCATAGCCCAAAGAAAAGCCTCGTTGCGGAAAAAACTCCCCTCCTCTATGGCTCGGTCTATCCTCACCCGATCAAGTAGGATTCGCCTTCCAGCCCCTAGATGAAGATGCCCAGCTTCAGAATTGCCCACAGTGTTGGATGGCATTCCCACTGCTTCTCCCGAAGCTTTAAGCAGAGCACGGGGAAAATGAGCCCACAGTTTATCAAAGTTTGGAGTCTCAGCTTCAGCAATTAGGTTTGCTTCTTTTTCTTCTCTCATTCCCCATCCGTCAAGAATCAGGAGGAGCACTCTTCTCTCTTCGTTTTCCTCTTTGGCAGAATGGAGAATTAAGCTTTCACCGCTCATCTCAACGGGCTTCGCCAGGTCCAGCAGGACTAATAGAGTTGGAGCAACATCAGCAAGCTCCCCTTCCTGCTTCAAATCCCAGCTCTCTTGTGCTTCAGCAGAAAAATCTGCAAGCACAAAAGGAACTGGATTCTTCGTATGGCCGGTGTTTACCGTGCCATCCGAATAGAGCCATTCTTCTACTGTTCCATGATCAGACGTGACAATAAGTGTTATGCCATGGGTGCGGCAATCTTCGATGATCCTTCCTAACTGGCGGTCAACTTCTTCCACAGCCTTAAGCGCTGCAGCTTTATCCTCAATGTGTCCCAAAACATCCACATTTGCCAGATTAGCCACAATAGCTCGATAAGAAGGATCATTAAGTTTTAAAGAAATTTCTCCTGTAATCTGACCGGCACTCATCTCGGGCTTGAGAGCATAAGAGGAAACTACCTCGGGTGAAGGGACGACTATCCTTTCCTCTCCTGGAAAGATCTCATCGCTTTTGCCGTTCATGAAAAAACCGACATGCATTTCTTTTTCAGATTCGGAGATCTTGAGGAGGCTTATTCCCGCTTCAGAAAGAACTTCAGCAAAAGTGTTCTTGATTTTCCCCTCCGAAGGAAAAGCAACTCTGGCATTGAGGGAGGAATTATACTCAATCATTGTCACAAAATTCAGGTGCAAATCTTTCTTTACGGGGAAGTGAGTGAAATCCCTGTTTATAAGACTCTCGGTTAGCTCAACTTCTCTCTCTCCTCGTATGTTATAAAAAATGACATATTCTCCCTTCCCGAGCCTTCCCGGAGGCCGGCCTGAGGGATCAACCATGACCATTGGATCTAAAGCTTCATCTTCTTGACCAGCCTGATAAGCTTTTTTTATGCTTCGTACTAAAGGAGAATTCTCGGCGAGATTTATATCCTTATCCATCCATTATCCTCATATTAAGCCTATACTATAGAAACGAAGAAAGTGTATGTCAATGGGGTCAGATTTGCAAAACTTGAGTTTTACGGAACCACTGTCAATGAGGTTAGAATTAGAAAACTTGAATTTCACGGGATGTTAATATAACCTGATTTATTCATAAATTATGCCGACACCAATATTTATTTTCATTGATAT
>SOIV01000084.1 GCA_004377005.1 Candidatus Aminicenantota bacterium
CCATAGAATTGTGGAAACTTTTGTTTCCCCTAAAAAGTGCCTTTTGTAAACTCGCATTTACTTTTTTAAAAGCAAGAGGCTTAAAATTTGCTGAAAATAAAGGAGATACAATTTCCCGAAAGTTGGCCCCAAAGTTGCATATAGAAGGACTGAAAGGAGGTTACCATGAAAAATTTTATGATCAAGGGTTTAGTTATGAGTGTTGTCTTTGGCCTTGTGTTTTCTACGTTTCTTTCTTTTCAGGTTCAAGCAGCTCCGAAGGCCGGCGAAAAAAAGATCAACATCAACACTGCGTCTTTAGTTGAGCTTCAGAAGCTCCCCCGAATTGGAGAGAAAGTGGGCCAGAGAATCATCGACTTCAGGAAGAAAAACGGCAGGTTTAGAAAGGTCGAAGAGATTATGAAGGTGAAAGGAATCGGAGAGAAAATGTTCAACAGAATTAAGGACCTCATCACCGTTGGGGAGGCACCCAAGAAAAAATAAAGAAAGAAGATTTCCTATCCCCTCATCTAAAAAAGGATTAAGATCCGGGTGAGTCTAAATATTCGAGAAGAAATTCTTTCAATTTCTTAAGCGCACGGCCACGATGGCTCACCCTGTTCTTTTCCTCAGGCAAGAGTTCAGCAAAGGTTTTTCCCAGGGTCGGGTAGTAGAAGATGGGGTCATAGCCAAATCCGTTGCTGCCTCTTTTTCTGAAGGCTATAAGACCCTCACAGCTTTCCTTGATTTCCTTAATGATCTTTCCTTTTTGGGCGAGAATCATGCATGAGACAAATCTGGCCTTCCTCTGCCCAGAGGGCACGCTTTTCATTAGTTCCAAAACCTTCTGGTTGTTCTTTTCGTCTGTTGCCTGAGGGCCAGAAAATCGGGCTGATATAACTCCGGGTGCTCCCTCGAGATGCTCAATTTCGAGTCCGGAATCTTCAGCCAGGGTAAGCCCTTCCCAACGTTCACTGTGGAAGAGGCACTTCCCTCTGGCATTCTCGGCAAAGGTTTTGCCGCGTTCTGGAAAAGTTTTTTTCAGGTTTAGCTCTTGAAGGGTAAAGATTTCTAGAGACAATTCTTCCAGGAAGCTTTTGATCTCTTTTGCTTTCCCCTGGTTTGTGGTGGCAAGAAGAAGTTTATATCTAAGCAATCTTTATCTCTAATATCTCCTCCAGGCCAAGAATGCTTTGGTTGAATTTTTGTTCATTTTCATCTGTGGCTTGGAATGAGAAGTCGATGACGGAGGTACTGCCTTCTTTTTTAAGGTTGAGTTCCCGGAATTTTAGACCTTCGTGAAGAGCTATTTTCTTGATGTTGAACAAGATGTCCTCGGAGTATTTCGTTTTGAGGCTATATTTGTAAATCGATTTTTTCAGGTATTGGTCTTCAAGCTGCCTGAAGATGACCAATGTCAGGATGATGACTGCGGCAAATATGATCGCTACCCAATAATAACCAGCGCCTATCACCAGGCCCAGACCTGCCACAGCCCACAGAGTGGCAGCCGTGGTGAGGCCGAGAACAATTCCTCCAGCCTGGATGATCGTCCCAGCGCCGATAAAGCCTATGCCGGTAATCACCCCAGCCGCAATTCGCGAAAGGTGATTCTCGATTCCTTCTTTTCCTTGGAAAATAAGCCCTGACAGGACCATCATCATAGTTGCGCCAATACAGATAAGGATGTTCGTCCTGAATCCAGCAGGTTTATGGCTGGATTCTCTCTCGAGGCCGATCAGGCCGCCCAAGGCAACAGCCAGTAGAAGTTTTAATGTTATTTCTAGTAGACTCATTTCATTTTCCTCTTAGTTGAACTTGCCTTTAATGTATCACAGTCGAAAATCAGAAAACAAGGTTTCCTCCTGCAAATCAGCGGTTGAGGAAGTTCTTGAACCAGAAATCCACATAATGTCGGTTGGAGTGAGTTCTCTTTTTGTCCCTAAAACTATGTCTCTGGTCAGGGTAAA
>SOIV01000262.1 GCA_004377005.1 Candidatus Aminicenantota bacterium
TTGCCATTCTTTTCAGGCTTTCTCTGAGAAGTTTTTCGAAGTCCGCATCGGGGGAAAATGTTTTTATGGTCTCTTCCACGATTCTTTCAACTTCTTTTCTTTTGAAGCCAAGGTTCATAAGGGCTGAGATCAAGTCCTCTTTTTCCTGGAAGCCCTTAACCTTCAACACCTTTTCTTTCTCTTCGAGTTTTTCCTGGAGTTCAACGGCAATGCGCAAGGCTGTCTTTTTTCCGATTCCAGGGATGAGAGAAATGCGAGCCACATCGCTTCGTTTGATGGCATCTTCAAGATCTGATGCTTCGATTCCGGAGAGAATATTAAGGCTGAGCTTTGGGCCTATTCCTGAAATGCTGATTAATTTAAGAAAGATTTCCCTTTCATCCTTGGATGAAAATCCATACAGGGAAAGGGAATTGTCTGTAACATGGGTGTAGATGAAGAGCTCAACTATTTCGTTGAGATCTCCCAGCTTTAAATATGTGGAAAGGGGAATCCAGACACAATAACCAACGCCTCCGATATCAAGGACGACCTGATTGGAAGACTTTTGAATCATGTTTCCTTTAAGATAAGCAATCATTATCTCTTTTACCTCTCTCCTTCTGATTCCTCTATTTTTTTGTAAAAAATTCTCGAGTTTAAATGGCAGAACGCGGTTGCCAGGGCATCCGAAGTGTCTGTCTCAAGCTTCTTGTCTTTAATGTTGAGCAGTGTTTGGACCATAATCCTCACTTGATTTTTATCAGCCTGACCGTAGCCTGTAACCGCTTTTTTTATCTCCAAAGCAGAATACTCAAAGAGCGAACAGTTATGGGAAGCAACAGCTACCAAAATAGCGCCTCTTACCTGACCGAGAGTGATAACTGTTTTGATGTTCCGTGCGTAAAAAGGATTTTCAATGGCCACCTCATCGGGTTCAAATTCGGCTATGAGATCATCCAAGCGTGATTTTATTTCGTTTATTTTATGGTGGAAGAGCTTCCGGCGAGATGGTTTGATAACTCCGCAATTAAGGACGGTGTAAGTGTTATTGGAGAATTCGATGATGCCGAATCCTGTAGATTGAATACTAGGATCAATTCCAAGGACCCTCATAAAAGTTATTTTTTAGCCAGAATATCTGGCAATTTCCTCTTCATCTATATCAAAGTTGGCCCAGACATGCTGAACATCATCATGATCTTCTAGTTCTTCCATCAGCCGCAGGAGCTGCTGGGCTTGTTTTCCCTCCAATTTAACATAATTCTGAGGAATATAGCCTAGGTTGGAAGCAGCTAACTCTATGTTGTGTTCTTTCAAAGCATTGACCACTGCTTCGTAATTATCAGGTGAGGTAAAAATTTCGTAGTTGCTACCGTCCTCCCTTAAATCCTCTGCTCCCGCATCCAAGACAATATCCAAGAGCTCATCCTCTGATGCTTTTGCTTGCTCGACAATGATGTATCCTTTGCGTTTGAACATCCAGGCGACACATCCAGATTCGCCGATGCGGCCATTGTTTTTGATAAAGATATGCCTTAACTCAGAGATTGCTCTGTTTTTATTGTCAGATAAAACTTCCACATAGATCGCCACGCCACCAGCACCGTATCCTTCATAGATGATCTCTTCGTAGTTTACCCCTTCCAGCTGCCCTGTGCCTTTCAAAATGGCTCTTTTGATGTTATCTGCAGGCATGTTTACTGCCTTGGCGTCAGCGATAGCTTTTCTTAATCGGGGATTGGTATCCGGCTCACCCCCGGCGCTACGCGCAGAAACGGATAATTCCCGGATAATTTTTGTGAAGATCTTGCCTCTTTTGGCGTCGTGGGCAGCTTTTTTGTATTTTATAGAATGCCACTTTGAATGGCCTGACATTTTATCTCCTTCCGATTAAGTCAAAAAAATTCTAACATAAATAATTGAGGCTTGCAATAAAGAGAAA
>SOIV01000204.1 GCA_004377005.1 Candidatus Aminicenantota bacterium
AGTATAAAAATCATGAATAGAAGATAAATAAAATGCAGAATTAAGTCAAAATTTAAGGTACCTAACTTCTTTACTCTATCTTCCGGGCAGACAAATCTCCGCTTGGATTATTCACAGTAAGACCGGTTATCGCACCACTGCTATCAACGCCGAAACTCAGACGTATGTTTTTGGCCATACCCAGATGATAGCCTGCAAATTCAGTGCCGGACACCGGCATAAAAGGAACTAAAATCTCTTGAATACCCATTAAGGGGCCTACACCAATGTTCATCTTATTGCGCCAGTACAAGCTGAAATAGATACTTCCTTTCTCCCCCTTGAGTTGAACATGTGTCATCACCGCATCTTTGCCGCCATAATCTGAGGGCAAGGTGCCAGAAACTTTTACTTCCTGAATTTCCCCTGTTCTTTCCTTGTATCTTTGAATTCTCATCTCTATAAGCTGACGGACCCGTTCCAGCCGTCTTTCTTTATCTTGAAGAACATTCTCAAAAGGTTTGTAGTCACCTTTTATGGCGGCTTCAAAAACAGATACGGAGAGTTTGTTCAAATCTTTAAAAAGATCTGGAGCATCTTTTTCTGGAAAAAACAGCGCATTTATTGCATCCTGCCCTTTTGCTTTGATTGTTAGCCTTCCGCTTTCGACATCTGCTTCAAGATGGCCTCCGCTTGAAAGACTGTATGTCCCTTCAAACTTACGAAGCTTTTCCATATCCAACGTAATTACCGAAGGCGGAATAACAACATCTCCCCCAAAAGCGAGAGTTTCAATTTTGTCTCTTATCGGCCCAAAAAGAGCTCCCCTGCCGAAACTCTGATTACAGAAAAGAATGGTGACCACATCAGCATCAATGTACCGGCGGATTTCTGCGCTGTTACCCAGAACACTCCCCCCGTCATGCTGGATGAGGATACCGCGCTCAGTTTCCAACACATCCCAGCCATAGCCATAGTCATTTAAAAATGGTGTAAATATTTTTTTCTTAGCCTCAGCCGAAAGAATCTTATCCCCCGTGAGTGCCAGATGCCATTTATACATATCTTCTGTTGTTGATAGTATTCCTCCATTTCCCAGAAGGTTCCAGTATGGATATGGCTTTTCAAGGGGAATCCCGTTATCACTTTCTCCCACATACCAGTGGGCTACAACTTTGTTCTCCCACTTGGGTAATCTGTACCCCGTGAATTTCATCCCAGCCGGCTTGAATAAATGTTCATAAAGGTAGTCTTCATATCCCTTCCCTGAAACTTTCTCAATAATTGCTGCTAACAAGCTGAAACCAGCGTTGGAGTACTCAAAACGTTCACCGGGCTTAAAAAGAAGCGGAGCATCAAGGATTTTTCTAGCAGTTTCATCCCGCTTTGCCCTTTCATAATCCATTCCAGTATAGTTTATCACTCCTGAAGTGTGGGTCAGTAAATGATGGAGGGTTATTGTTTCTTTTTCCTCTGGAACCTTTTCGAAGAATTTTGTTATAGGGTCATTTGTACTCAATTTCCCCTGCATCTCCAATTTCATGATTCCAGCTGCTGTGAATTGTTTGGTAATCGAGCCAGTGCTAAACACAGTTTCAGATGTATTGGGAATATTTTCAGATCTGATTGCCATTCCATACCCCTTATTCAGAATGATCTTCCCATTTTTCGCCACCAGCAATGCTCCAGAAAATCCGAATGGAGTTATCTGTCTCAGGTATCTCTCTATTTTATTCCCCAGTTCTCCTTCAACGATCTCATTTTTCAATAAATTATTGTGAGATAGACTATAACCTGTTGAGATTGAGGCAATTAAGAAAATGAGGGATAACAGAAAAGAAAAGAACCGCATTACTGATTTAACATTCATCCTCGTGGGCATACTTTTTTTATCCATCTTTTGCCTCCTCCGGTATTATAAGCAATTTATTATTATAAAAT
>SOIV01000318.1 GCA_004377005.1 Candidatus Aminicenantota bacterium
TATACCCGTGGACAAATGCTTTTACTGTTATAAAATATGGTTCGATGCTGATGAGCTAGAAATACTCCAAATCCTCACCGAAAAAAGCTAAATCATTCTTGGGGTCAGGTCTTGTTTTTTGCTAGCACTAGCTTAAAAATATTATGACAAAAAGCAACGCCTGTCCCCAGGAAAAAATTGAGACGCAAAAAACAAGACCTGACCCCATTTAGGCGCTAATTTTTTCTAATAATCGCTGATTTTTCATTGACAGGGTATGTTTCTTCTATCTACTATTATCTACAGAGCAGGTCAGAAGGTGGAAATTGAATAAAAATGAGCCGAACTCAATGCAGTCTCAAAAACCAATTTCCTATGTTTTTGACATATTACACAATTTACGAGTGCCAAAGAAAAGAAAGGAGAAACAATGATTAAACTTCCCGATTCTCTGCCGTTTGTCTGTCTGATTTTCTTTCTGTGTTTTTTGAATTGTTCAAACAACTGCCAGGCGAACCAATCACCCGGCAAGAGCGCCGTTCAGGAAGGTGAAAAAACCTTCCAGTGGCCGGATGGAGCCCGGGCAGCGGTTTGTCTGACTTACGATGACGGGATCGATGGGCACCTGGACATTGCCGCTCCTGACCTGGAGGAGGTGAACTTGCGAGGATCGTTCTACGCTCAGGGTTCTTCGCACTCTCTTGCCGAACGTATGGAAGATTGGCGCGCCCTGGTGGACCGGGGGCACGAGCTCGGCAACCACAGCCTTTTTCATCCCTGCATACGGACCATGCCTGACGGTGAGGTACGTGAATGGCTCCGGCCTGAATATGCCTTCGAAAACTACACAGTACGGCAAATTGCTGCTGAACTCAAGATAGCAAACACCCTGCTCCAGGCAGTGGACGGCAAACCGGAACGGACCTATGCCTATACCTGCAGCGACCATCTTGCAGGAGGCGAATCCTTTGTCGATGAGATCAGGCCCCTTTTCACAGCCGCTCGCACAGGAGGTGATAACATAGTTGCTGATATGCGGACTCTCGATATTCATCTGGTTCCCAGTTGGGGGGTTGTCGATGTCTCGGGTGAGGCAATGATCGACTTTGTAAAAAAGGCTGAGGGGGCCGGTACCATGGCGGTTTTCATGTTTCACGGTGTCGGGGGAGGCCACAACCTGAATGTTTCAAGGGAATCGCACCGGAAGCTTATTGCCTACCTCAATGCCCATCGGGACAGGATCTGGACAGGGACTTTCGCCCAGGTTATGGATCATGTGCGGTCCGAGAGGCATCGGCTCGGCTTTTGAGCGTTCACAATAATAGCCCACACAGCAGGTCGAGGGGTTCTCCTTTCCTTTCATTCTTGGGGGTCAGGTCTTGCTTTTTGCCTCTTTTCATGGGGCCAGGTCTTGCTTTTTGTCATAATATTTTTAAGCTAATGCTAGCAATATCCGTTCGATGCCCTCTTTTCTCGTCTTATTACTGTATGTTAAAAGTTGAGAGGTAAAAAACAAGACCTGACCCCAATCAGGCATTCCGGCATTTCCGCTGATTTCTTCTAATAATCGTGGATTTTTCATTGACAGGGGATGTTTCCCCTATCTATTATTATCTACAGAGCAGGGCAGAAGGTGGGAATTGAATAAAAATGAGCCGAACTCAATGCAGTCCCAAAAACCAATTTCCTATGTTTTAAAATTGCCATAACATACGTCCTCTTTTTTTGTTTATAAGCGCCAAAAGGAAGGTTTTTTGGACTCATGACACAAAACCACCCAAGAAAGATCTTCATTTTCAGCCGAATATATCTTACTTTTGAGGCGAGACCATCGCATTCACTCCGATTCTGCAATGGCTTTATGATCCGACGCCAAGCGCCCCCTACTATAATTAGGTATTGAGGCATGTTAGAATATTTTCCCAAATGAACCAAAGAAACAGGAAAGAGAGGCAGCAAATTTTAAATTTGCAACCATACAACAGGATCGCACTTTGCTTCATAATTGCCCTTATTGCCAATACATGCTTAAGAGCCGAGAACAAGCTGAATATTTTCATTAACGGACCCAGCTGCACCAAACACTTTGTGGAGTATGATTCAAAGTTTGTTAACTTCCATGTGGGTGTGGGGTTTGAGTTTGACAAAGTACTGCATAAGAAGTGGCTTTGGGGCGGGCATTTTCATTTTATGTTTAATGATAGTGCCAACTATACGGCCTATTGGGGCGGCCCAACCATCGGATATCTTATTGGGAATCGAAAGGGTTTCTGGCTTCAGCCCATCTTAATTGCCGGGGTGATGAAAAAGAACGAGTATTTTAATGGCAAACTCCACCCATTTTGTTTACCATTCATTTCAATGGGATATCGCTCCTTGGGTTTCAACATATCAATCATTCCACCGATTCAGGACAATCCATCCTGGATCCTGATGCTTCAGATAAAAGCTCGTATTAAATAGTTGTTCTGAAGTAATCCTTTCCCAAAAATCAATTCACGATTATTGACCTTTCCTCAAATCTTTCGCTTTTAACGTGTTAACAATCCCGGTGCATGCTTGGGGTTAGGTCTTGCTTTTTGCTATAAAAATATTATGGCAAAAAACAAGACTTGACCCCATTTTATTTTTAAGCTAATTCTTGCAATTTCCGTTCGATGCCCTCTTTTCCCTTCTTATTACTGTATGTCAAAAGTTGAAAGGCAAAAAGCAAGACCTAACCCCATTTACATAGAGGGCAAAGTCTATTCTGTATGTACCTTATTCCAGCATTTCCGCTGATTTCTTCTAATAATCGTGGATTTTTCATTGACAGGGGATGTTTCCCCTATCTATTATTATCTACAGAGCAGGTCAACTTCTTTTTTTACGGAATATTGACCAGAAAATCGGAGGAAGAGTGAATATGACCCGCACTGGAGGGATAAAATTGCTTTTTGTGGGATGCATGATTCTTCTCTTGCAGAAAACAACATTACCACAAACCTTCGAGCTCAAGGGTCTTGTTTCCGGATGGACAACCGTCAATGCTGACAGCATCACCAAACCACAGCTCGGCCTGCGTTACATTCCCGAATTTTCAATCGAAAAATCCCTTTCACAAAACTATTCCCTTTACTTTGACCTTTCCCTGAATTCCTACGGAACGGCTCATATACATTCCCTGGATGAGGTCCAAACGGATGGAGATATTAAGCTTTACAGGATGTGGGGCCGATTTTCATCCTCCCAATTCGAGGCTAGGCTAGGGCTTCAGAAGATAAATTTCGGTTCAGCAACCCTGTTGAGGCCTTTGATGTGGTTTGACCGCATCGATCCTCGTGACCCCCTGCAGCTTACAGACGGCGTCTACGGCCTTCTACTGAGGCAATATTTCCTGAATAATGCCAACATCTGGGTCTGGGGGCTTTACGGCAACGACGACCTGAAAGGATGGGAATCCCTACCATCTGAAGCTGAATCCGTTGAATTCGGAGGACGTTTCCAGTACCCACTCGGGAATGGGGAATTGGCCTTCACCTATCATCACCGGCAAACCGATCCGAGCCGGGGCCCTTTCGCTCTGGAGGTTGCGGGTGATTCCCCGGTTCCTGAGAACCGTTATGCGCTGGACGGCAAATGGGATATAGGAATCGGCTTCTGGTTCGAGGGGATGCTTATTCATCAGCGCAGCGAATGGCTGCCCTTCCCCTGGCAAAGAGCACTCAATATTGGCCTTGATTATACGTTCAGCCTGGGGAATGGCTTGAATCTAATCGGGGAGTATTTTATTTTCGAAAGCAGCCAAGACGCCTTCGGATCGGGAGAGGGCATCAAATTTTCAGCGCTATCCCTGAATTACCCTCTGGGCCTTCTGGACAACCTGAGTTGCATTTTCTATTATGATTGGAAAAACAGCGATCTTTACAGCTTCGTGAACTGGAAGCGAACCTATGATCAATGGGTTATCAATGTCATCGGCTTCTGGAACCCGGAACACTTTCAGATCTACCAGAACATACCGGAGAATAACCTGTTTGCGGGAAAGGGGATTCAGATCATGGTCATTTTTAACTACTGAGAATTTCCGTGATGAAAAATCAGTATATATATATTAAAGTGAGGTCATGATGGAAAACTCATTTTTGATTAAAACAAAAGATCTTGTTAAAACCTATCCGGTGGGTCACACAACACTTTTCGCCCTCAATCGAGTGAACCTCGATTTTAAGCCGGGAGAGTTTGCCGGCCTTGTGGGTCCCAGCGGTTCGGGGAAAACAACATTTCTCAACATCGTAGGCTCACTGGACTCACCTTCCGAAGGAAGCGTTGTGGTTATGGGTAAAAAAATTGAAGACCTATCTCATAAACAGGCCGCATGGCTGCGCAACAAAAACATCGGATTTATCTTTCAAACGTTCAACCTGCTTCCTGTCTATACTGTTTATGAAAACGTCGAGTTTCCTTTGCTTCTCCTTAATCTGTCTCCGAAAGAACGCAAAGAAAAGGTCATGAAAGCTCTGGAGTGGGTCAAACTGGCGGACAGAGCCAAATCCAAGCCCGCCCAGTTATCCGGAGGAGAAAGCCAGAGGGTGGCCGTGGCCCGGGCTATTGTCAAGAAGCCATCCATCATCCTTGCCGATGAGCCCACAGCCAACCTGGATGCGGAGAACTCATTCAACATTCTGGATACGATGGAAGAGCTGAACCACGAGCTGAACACGACTTTTATTTTCGCCACTCATGACGAAAAGGTCATCAAGTACCTGCGGCGGAAGATCACTCTGGTTGACGGGAAAGTGACCAAGGATGAGGTTTATGAGCAGAAAAACAGCAAAGGAGATAACTGATGATTATCCCAAAATTGGCACTCCGGAATTTGCTGGGAGCGGGACTCAGGACCTGGTTGAATGTGGTGGTGCTGTCCCTTTCTTTCGTGCTCATCATCTGGCTTCAGGGCTTGTATATAGGAATGGGCGATCAAATCAAAGAAGCCCAAATCGATGTTGAATACGGGGGAGGCCAGTACTGGCATGAAAGTTATGATCCCTATGACCCTCTCACACTGGAGGATGCCCATGGAGCCGTTCCCGATCCCATACAGAATAAAATCGACAAGGATGAAGCCACACCTGTGCTCATAGCTCAAGCGACAATTTATCCTGAAGGCCGTCTGCAGGTTATTCTCCTTAAAGGGATCGATCCTGCACAGACAGTGGTTAATTTCCCCTCACAATTTCTGGTCCAGGAAAATGGCGAAATTCCTGCTCTGATTGGAACCCGGATGGCAAAAAGCACGGGATTAAAAATTGGGAATATGATCGTCGTGCGCTGGCGGGATGCGCAGGGGACCTTTGATGCCAGGGACGTCTACATCGCGCAGATCATGAAAACCATTGTCCCTGCGGTCGATCAGGGTCAGATCTGGATCCCTCTTGAGACAATGAGAGAATTGATGGGAATGCAAAACGAGGCGAGTCTTGTGGTTATGGCCAAGGATATCGAAGAATTGCCTGTTGTCTCAGGATGGAATTTTAAGTCATTAGAATTCCTGCTTGCAGACGTTGAGTACCTGATTAAGACAAAAACAACCGGTGGTTCGATCATGTACATGTTCTTGCTCTTGCTCGCCATGCTGGCCATATTCAACACACAGGTTCTATCCATTTTCCGTCGCAAAAAGGAAATGGGCACTATGATGGCCATGGGCTTTACCAGGGGCAAAATCATTCAGCTGTTCACCCTGGAAGGAGCGTTCCATTCCGTTTTGGCGGGAATCGTTGCCGCTATTTATGGGATTCCGTTTCTGGTCTGGTTTGCTAAGAAAGGCTGGGCCATGCCAGAGGGTTACGACGACTTCGGTATTGCGCTGGGAGAAAAGCTTTTCCCCATTTACACTGCAGGTTTGGTGTTTGGAACCGTGATGCTGATCCTGATTGTCACCACGATCGTCAGTTTCCTGCCCACGCGTAAAATCGCTAAACTCAAACCCACCGATGCGTTGAGAGGAAGACTGTCATGATCAAATTCATATTCAAAGGAATAATCCGCGACCGGTCCCGCTTTTTATTTCCTGTTTTGACCATAACCTTCGGAGTGGCACTTTCAGTCCTGGGCTACTGCTATTTTAGCGGAGTTATGACCAGCTGGATTCAGACCAGTGCTAAATTTGAATCCGGGCATTTAAAGATCATGTCTCGGGCTTATGCTGAAATCGCCGACCAGGTGCCAAATGATCTGGCCTTCATCGGCGTCAAAAATCTTACTGCAGATCTAAAAAAGGATTTCCCCGAACTCATTTTCGTCAACAGGATCCGGTTTGGAGGGCTTTTTGATGTCCCCGATGAAAACGGAGAGACAAAGGCTCAAGGCCCTGTGATGGGACTTGCCGTAGACCTTCTTTCCGAAGAGAGCCCGGAGAGGGAAATGTTAAATCTTGAAAACGCGGTGGTGCGAGGCCGTCTGCCTGAAAAACATGGAGAAATGCTGATAAGCGATGAATTCGCCCGCCGCTTGAATGTTCAACTGGGACAGTCCGCGACTCTCATCGGATCGACGATGTATGGAAATATGGCGACTGCAAACTTCACGGTCGTCGGAACTCTTCGCTTCGGTATTGCAGCCATGGACCGCGGGACCATGGTGGCAGACATAGCCGATATCCAGTCGGCTCTGGATATGGAAGATGCTGCAGGTGAGATCCTGGTTTTCTTCAATGACTATGTCTACCGGAAAGAAGAGGCAGGAATCATCGCCGATACGTTCAATGCAAAATATTCCGATGAAAACGATGAGTTTTCACCAGTGATGAATTCTCTCAGCAGCCAGGGAGGGATGGCAGACACCATGGGCATGGTGGACAGCATGATGGGTGTAATGGTTTTCTCTTTTATCGCCGTGATGTCTATTGTTCTGTGGAACGCTGGATTGGTGGGCAGCCTCAGACGCTATGGAGAGATCGGTGTGCGCCTGGCTATGGGAGAAAGCAAAGGACATCTTTACCGGTCTATGATCACAGAATCCTTGATGATCGGGGCTGTCGGTTCAATCATTGGGACTGCCTTAGGCCTGGCATTCTCCTATTATCTTCAGGTCAAAGGAATAAATATTGGAAGCATGATGCAGAATGCCTCCATGATGATAAATGATGTTATAAGGGCGAAAGTCACCCCCTTCAGTTTTGTGATCGGTTTCATCCCCGGCCTTCTAGCCACATTTCTCGGGACATCCATCTCCGGCATTGGCATTTATAAACGACAGACATCCCAATTGATCAAGGAGTTGGAAGTATGAAACAAGCATTTTGTCTATTCAGCTTAATCGTTCTGTTGACAGCTGTCCTCACAGCAGGCGAGCCGCCTTCAGGGGAATGGATTCTTAAACGGGTGGATGAAAATATTGGGTCGGATAATAAAATTTCCATCGCAGAAATGGTCATTCACGGACGTCGGGGAAGCCGGACGGTCAAGTCAAAATCATGGCTTCGAGGACAGGACGAGTCTTTCACCGAATACCTTGCCCCAGCCCGCGAAAAAGGAACCAAGATGCTTAAACTCGGTGATCAGTTATGGATATACTTGCCCTCGACGGATCGAACGATAAAAATCTCAGGACACATGATGCGACAGTCTGTTATGGGATCGGATCTTTCCTACGAAGATATGATGGAAGATCCGGATTTGCAAAAGCTTTATGACGCTCAAGTTGCTGCCGAAGAGGTAATCCTTGAACGCCCCTGCTGGGTGCTAGAGCTGACTTCCAAGGGAGGCGATATTGCCTATCATTCAAGGAAAATCTGGGTGGATAAGGAAAGATTCGTTTCTCTAAGGGAGGATCGCTTTGCCAGGAGCGGGAAACTTCTCAAGACCTTTGAAGTGAAGGAGATCAGCCGGATCCAAAACCGTTGGGTTCCGACCCGCATGGTCTTCAAGGATGTACTTAAAAGTGGGAAGGGCACGGAGTTTATCCTCGAATCCATCGAGTTTAACGCCGACATCCCGGAGCATGTTTTTACCAAAGCATCGCTGCGGAAATAGAACTTATTTTTTGACCTCCTTGGGGGTCAGGTCTTGCTTTTTGCTAGTGACCCCAAGAAAAGAGGCAAAAAACAAGACTTGACCCTAATTAGGAAGCTTTTTTAAGGATTGCTAAATAATCTTCGACTCCTGCCTCTCTCGGGTTAGAAGGATTTGAATTATTCTCGAACGACTTTTGGGCAATTTCAGGAAATTGACTCTCTTTTATGCCCAATTCCTTGAAGGAAGGAATATTCAAAGAGCTGGACAAGAATTTTATCATTTGGATCAATTCCCGCGCTGCAGCTTCGTTATCTTTCTCCTCAACTCCTGCAATTTTAGCTATTTCAGCATAGCGATCTTTGGCAACCGGAAGGTTGAACTCCATAACGAACGGAAGAAAAATTGAGTTGGCAACGCCATGGGGAGTATCAAAAAGAGAGCCGACAGCTTCAGCCACACAGTGAACAGCTCCGACATCACTGTTGCAAAAAGCTGGTCCGGCAA
This sequence comes from Candidatus Aminicenantota bacterium, assembly GCA_004377005.1. Lineage (GTDB taxonomy): Bacteria > Acidobacteriota > Aminicenantia > Aminicenantales > Aminicenantaceae > SOIV01. Next base: position 8,481 of record SOIV01000318.1, read on the forward strand.
GTGTGCTGCCCAGCATTATTTTCTCCCTTGCTTCTTTATCACCTTTTATATTTCCGTAAGCCCTTTCAAGCGATTCGAAAATGAGCTTCAGCGACTCACGAGCAAAAATATCCGTGAGAAATGTTGCAGGCTTTACAGTATAAGCCTCAACCGCATGGGTGAGAGCATCTAAACCGGTTGAGGCAACGAGAGGAGGAGGAAGGGTAATGAGCAGATCAGGGTCGACGAGAGCCACTGCAGGAAACATATGAGGACCTTTTATGCTCATCTTGAACATCCGTTCGGTGTGGGTTACTACAGAAACCCAGGTCACTTCACTTGCCGTGCCGCAGGTCGTGGGAATGGCGAGAACCGGAAGAGGAGGTGATTTATATTTTCCCTTTCCTTCATAATCTTCTATTTTACCAGGATTGGTTGCCAGCAAAGCTATGGCTTTGGCAGCATCCAGGGAACTCCCACCGCCGAGCCCGATCACCAGATCTGGCTTTATCTTGCGGACTATTTCCCCAGCCCTGTTGATCGTGGTGTGTTTCGGGTTTTGCTCAACTTCATCGAATACAGGAATCCCCGGAAAATGGCTGAGAACTTTATCGGCGATGCCTGCTTCTCTAATCCCTTTATCAGTGACCAGAAAAAGACTGGCATCTTTAAAGTCCTCCTCAACTATTTCTTTAAGCCGGGAAATCATACCCGAGCCGAAAAAGATCCTGGTGGGAATATGAAATCTCATTTCAGACACCTATCATTTTCTGAAATCAAGCGAATCCTGATTGGCCATATCAAGCGTTGCTATAAAGATGAGCTGAGCCAGATCTTGCAGAATTTCAGGAGTTATGGTGTCAACATCATCTTTTGTTATGTGGTAGTAAGAGCGAGACCCGTAGGCGCTGAAGGATATGGTCGGAACATCTTTCCACATGAAACGGGCTGCATCGAGTCTTGGCCGAGCAATGTTGGCGAAGTAACGAGGATTTACCACACGATGGATATATTTTTGATTTGCCTTTTCAATAAACTTCCAAAACTCGGGGTAATTTTTTGCGGCTAAGGCCCTTAGTTTATCCCCACAGCCAACGCCATCCATGTTAACGAAAGCCAGAGTTTTCTCAAGAGGCACGACCGGATGCTCAACGTAATACTCGGACCCGACAATACCTTGCTCTTCGGCACCAAAGCAAAGGAACATCACCGATCGGCGGGGTTTTATGGGGCATTTAGACATAGCCTCTGCAATTCCCATTATGACCGAAACTGCCGAAGCATTATCATTAGCCCCGGGCATGATTTCATAGCAGCGACCGAGATGGTCAAGATGCCCGCCCAGAATGATCAGCTCTTCCTTGAGAACAGGATCAGATCCCTCAAGAATGCCGATGACGTTATAGCCAACACCTTCAGGGTGGTGTTCTGTAATATTTTTTATGGTGAAGACCTTACCTGTCGCAAAAGATTGAGGCTTTAAATTCTTTTTAATTTTGGCGACGACATCCTTGTGTTTTCGCCCCGTGCCCGCAAAAACATCCGAGACAACCGCACTGCCCACATGGCTGTATATAAAGCCTTCGTCGTATGAATTATTCGGATTGCCGATAGGACCATAGTTATAAAGCATCCCTTTTGCGCCGTGCGCAACGGCATTCTCCAGTTTATACTGATGGAAGGAATAAGGGCGCCATTTTTTGAATAGCTCCGGATCCTTATCAGGAGAAACAGGAACCTCCCTTTCCATCAAAATTATCTTCCCCTTTACATCCATTCCTTTGTAATCGTCATAGCCAAGCTCTGGAGCAGTGGCTCCGTAACCGACATAAATGACTTCAGCCGTCACTTCGCCCGAACCAGAAGTTGAGCCGGGGATGAACTCACTTTCATACTGATAGTACTTCTTTATGGCAGACCCTTTGCTGGGAAGGTGAAGGTAAACCTCGCAGCCTTTAAAAACCAGAGTATAAGGAATAGGAAATGCCTGGAAGTAGGAGTTCTTGCTGACGGCCGGAGCAATCCCCCACTTTTTAAAATGAGAAACCACCCATTCAGCACTGGCATTGTATTCTTCTGTCCCGGTTAGCCGGCCAGCGTACTTATCAGAAGCTAGCTCTTTCACATAATCAAAGAGCTTGTGGCTGGAAATAGAATGCACACTCTGCAGAAGTTTTTCCTCTTCTTTCTCTTCTGCTGGAAGGCTCTGGACAGCAAGAAAATAACCAAGGCCCAATAAAAATAAAAAAGAAAAAAGCTTTTTGTTCTTCATCTCGACCTCCTCTCCATTTTTCTCTTTTTATGTTATGATAAATTTTGTAAAAGTAAAGGAAATAAAAGTTCAATTGAAAAGAATTGCCATTCCTGTCTTTCTTTTCCTTTTATTGGCCCCGCCCTGTGCTAAAAACCTCTTCTGTCTTAAACAGGAAAAAGAGTCCTATTCTCAAAAAAAAGACGTCCCTACTATGGAGCAGGATCTTTTTAATCTGGTTAACATAGAAAGGCAAAAGCTTGATCTCGCCCCTGTTAGATTTTCTCCGCCTCTGAGCTTTCTTGCGCGAAAACACAGCCAGAATATGGCTCTTCGCGGAGATATATCTCATCTTTCAACCTCTGGCGAAACCTACAGTGAGCGTCTGGTGGAAGGAGGATTCTATTTTATAAAAAATGGAGAGAACGTAGCTTACAGCCAAACGTTTATACCTGAGTTTATCCACCAAGGTTTCATGGACAGTCCCGGGCACAGAGCAAATGTTTTGGATCCGGACTTTGATGAATTAGGAATTGGAGTAGTCTTCAAAAAGGATAAGGGATATTACGTTACTCAGGATTTCATCCGAGCCCTGGCACCCAAGGGGAGAATAGAGGCAGAAGCGGAAGTCGAAGAGAATATAAATAGGATAAGACAGGTGTATTCTCTTCCTCCTATTTTGTTCTTAGCAGAAGCTAATAGATTTGCTCAACAATGCTCGATAAATAAAGCTGAAGATAGACCTCTCCCTTCTGTGCCATCTCATTTTGGAGAAACCCACCTTTTTTATATCAGAACTCCTTCCTTTGAATATGTTTATTCTAAGTACAAAGATAAACTTTTAGATAAGAATTATGAGACTGCGGGTTTAGGGATTGATTTTAGCCGAAATGAAAAATCCCCCGGGGGCGCTTATTTTATTACTCTACTCCTCTTCCCTGAAAGTGAGTATAAGTCAAGGAGTAATAAAGATCTTAAGGAGATTGTCTTCCAGACTATAAATAATACAAGAGAAAACAAAGGACTTGCCTCCTTGATAGAGGATACAAGACTCTCTGCCAATGCAGAGGAAGCATTAAAAATAATCTTCAAGCAGATGAATACTTCATCAATAAACATACCGAGATTTGGAAGAGCAACAGTAATCTCCTATGTTACAAAAAACCCTACCCTTTTACCCGAGGGACTAAAAACAAAAATAGAAAACAATTTTATCGATTTTACAAGAATAGGGATAGGAATTCTCTTCGGAAAAAATCTCAAATTTCCAAGAGGTTCTTTCTGGGTAGTTATTCTTCTCGAGGAGTAGAAAATGTCGAAAATATCAAGAAGAAATTTTTTGTTAATCTCAGGAATAGGTTCAACGTCTCTTTATGCTCACGCCTTAGATAGGCGGAGAACTCTTCTAAAATCTTGGGGAAAATCGGCTGTGCAGCAAACCTGTGATCCGTGGATTGAATTAAACCTGGAAAATATGACCTGGAACCTGAGCCAATTAAGAAAAGTAGCTAAAGTGCCTGTCATGGCTGTAATAAAAGCTAATGCTTACGGTCATGGATTAGTTGAGACAGGAAGGCACCTGGAGGAGGCCGGCATTGATCATCTTATGGTAGGTAAACTGCAGGAAGCCCTTTTGCTGAGGGAAAAGGGAGTTTCTTCTCCCACCCTCAATTTTGGTCCTTTCAGCAGCGGGGATGCTAAGATAATCGTCCAGAACAACATCTCTCAATCCGTGTTTAACAAAAATGTCTCAAGCCTCAACGAGGCTGCCCTCAAGCTTGGAAAGCGGGCTAAAGTCCATATCCATGTGGATACAGGCATGGGAAGAATGGGAATTTCCTACAGAGATGCTCTTCCTTATATTAAAACTGTCTCTTCGCTGAAGGGAATTCTGGTGGAGGGGATCTCGACAGCCTTAACCGAAGATGACGAATTTGACAAGGAACAGCTCAGCCGATTTATGAACATTTGTAAACAAGCAGAAAAAGAAGGGATTTCTTTAGGGCTTAAACATGCTGCAAGTAGTGATGGAACCCTGGACTTACCTTCTTCCCATCTCGATATGGTGAGGCCCGGGATAGCGCTTTATGGTTACTACCCTTCGGAGAAAACTCAGAAGGAAGACAGGCTCGCCCTTAAGCCCGTTCTTCAGCTTAAATGCCGAGTTGTGGACGTTAAAACTCTCCATCCTGGAGATTCCGTATCCTACCACCGAAAATACACCGCCCAAAAGATGGAAAAAATCGCCATTATTCCTGTAGGCTATTCAGACGGCTATCCTCACAATGTCGTCAATAAGGCTTTTGTTTTAATCAAGGGAAAAAGATTTCCTCTGATTGCTGCTGTTACTGCCAACCACTGCGCTGCCCTTCTGGAAGGAAACACGCCCGTTTCTCCTGGAGATGAAGTCGTTCTCCTCGGTAATCAGGGAAAAGAGAAAATTACGGCAGAGGAGATCGCCGGCTGGGCAGAAGTTTCATCTTACAAAATATTGATCAGCCTCAGCCCCTTCCTGCCAAAAATAACAAAATAATATTCTTGTAGGGGTTTGATTTATAAAACCCTCCTTTATTCTCTTTCCAAAAGCTCTGTGCCCAGCTTCCATCCTTGCTCTGTTAATTCAAAACCTGATTCTATAGATTTAATCAAACTCTGTTCAATCGCATTATTGAGAATTTCTGTGAATCCTTCAGGACCTAGCGAGTACGTGATAGGGTAATCTTTTTCCCCTTCCAACAAAACACTATCGGCATACTGAGGAGACCTCTTTCTTATGTACAAGATTAAGTTCTTTACCTTATCATCAAGAGTCTTGTTCTCATAATCTGTAATTATCCCTTTTAAGTAACCCGAGTCTTCCAGCTGAGGGGGTTCCTTACTATGCTCAAAACAATCCCTTGTATAAGATGATATCATTGTTCTTTTTTCTCTAGGCATAGCTGTATAACTGCTCTCAAATATCTCCGGTGAAGCCAAAAAATATTCCCCACATATATCACATTTTATAAAATATCCATGCCTACCTGGAATATGCGCTTTCTCTGCGTTTTTTTCACATAAAATGCAGATTGCTTGTTCATTCATTTTTCCACCTCGCCGACTGAAATTTATTTAATTATATGAAATCATTATATATAAATGGAAATGATAACTCAAGGACACACACTATGTATGGAGTTTTCTACTAAATGCCTTTTTTAATAAAAAAGTAGCCTGTCCCCTTTTTTTATGATATCTTGATTTCGCCAATTCTGTAAAACATCATTAAGGAGGATCTCATGTTAAAAAAGCTTTTTTTGATCATTTCAATAATGGTGGTGCTCATGGCCTTTGCAACAACAATCCAAGCTAACAAGACCAATCCAAAAGTAATCATGAAAACAAGCATGGGAGACATAACCATTGAACTCTATCCAGATAAAGCACCCATATCTGTCAAGAATTTTTTCTCCTACGTGGATGAGAAATTCTTTGATGGAACGATATTTCACCGGGTGATGAAAGGATTCATGATTCAGGGTGGCGGACTGACCCCGGATTTTAACTCAAAACCGGCCAAGCCTGCCATAAAGAACGAAGCTGCGAATAAGCTAAAAAACAAAAGAGGAACGATTGCCATGGCTCGAATGCCTGACAAAGACAGTGCCACTTGCCAGTTCTTCATAAATCATGCGGACAATCCTGGTCTGGATCACAGAGACAATACTCCTGAAGGATACGGGTATGCTGTCTTCGGAAAAGTTATAAATGGCATGGACGTCGTTGATGCCATAGCTAACGTTACAATAATGACAAGAAGCGGCCGGGCGAATGTTCCGAGGGAAACCATAACCATTATCTCCATCCGCCGGGTGGAAAACGATTAGCTTTTTGGCTGATAATTCCGTCATCTTCGGAGCTTCGAACTTCTCCTGACTGCAATGTTCGACTGGATATTCACCTTTTTTCACCTTTTTGCTCTCCTTGCTACTTTTGTTTATGCTGTCTACTCTCTCATTCAAGGAGATGTTTCCAGATTCATCATTCTTATTGTTCTTTTGGGCTTTTGGTACTTTTTCATGCTCCATCCTGCTGTAAAAAAGGAAATCCAAAGAAAAAAGAAGAAAAAAAAGACTTAAAAGGAAACTAATCCTCTATGCCAGTTTTTTTTGCTTTCTCGGATGAATCAGGAAAATATAAAAAAGAAAGGACCGATAAATTCATCTTAAAAAATCCTTATTACTGCCGCTCGGTAGTTCTTCTTGAAGCAGGCGACTGGATAAAACTCAAGGATGAATTTTATCGTCTTAAAAAGGATCTGTTGAGTATCGACCACCAGCAAGAAGTGAAATGGTCTTATATCTGGTCTCTGTTCAAGCACTCCCAAAAAGGAGAAGAGATCCCAAAAAATAAACCCTATTTTCATCTTCGCAATCATTCCCTGGATTTACTCATTGATTTCATCAGAAAGGTTCTCCAATTCCTCAGCGAATGCAGAAGTTGTCATATCATGTTCACCCTGACTTTTAATGACAGAGAAAAAACAAAACCTCTGGAAATGAAAAAGATAGCAAAGTACCATATAGGTCATGTCTGGGATTTAGCTGAAAAAGAGATGAGAAAGATTCCTGAAAGTGTTTGCATCTTTTTCTTTAACCGGGAAGAGCCAGCTCTTGAAAAGTGTCTGAAAGAAGTCTTCTTTGAAATCTATCGAGAAAGCCCCCCAGAGAAATACTCCCGCATAAAAGACAGCCTCAATTTTGAATACTTCCCTCAAAGCTTTGGGGGTCAGGTGGCAGACTACTGTGCAGGAGTCCTCAACGGCTGTTGCCGTCTCTATCCTCAGAGTATAGATTTTTTCCGTAACCAGATCTGGCCAAAAATACCGAAGGAGAAAAATGAAGCGTTGGGATACGGAATAGCGGAAATCCCCAAAAATTCAAAAAATAGAGCTTATCTTAAAGGAATCTTGGAGGAAATTTTTGTCACAGAGGAAAAGAATTATCGTGTGAGCTTAGACGCAAAGTTGAAATAGGAAAAAGAGAAATGGACTTTTTTGAGCGCGCCCTCAGCACCATGGCCACTATAGTCTGGGGCCCTCAGACGGTTATCCTCCTCTTAGGAGTAGGATTTTTTCTAACCATCCGCCTGCGTTTTGTCCAGCTTCGCCGTCTGGGACTTTCTTTCCGCTTTGGTCTAGGGAAGAAGGATTTTGGGGAAACCGCAAAGGAGCGCAAGGGCGACATTACTCCTTTCCAGGCCTTAACCACCTCTTTGGCCTGCACGGTTGGAAACGGAAACATTGCCGGAGTCTGCACAGCAATCGCCATGGGCGGTCCCGGAGCAGTTTTCTGGATGTGGCTCCTTGCCTTCGTCGGCATGGCCACAAAGCTTGTTGAAGCTGTCTTGGGGCAGAAATTCAAGAGGATTACTCCAGATGGCTCAGTGGCGGGTGGTCCCATGTACTACATAAGAGATGGGTTGAAACTCCCTTGGCTGGCAGGCATTTATGCTTTCTTTATGGGTTGTAAGCCTCTTTTTGCAACCACTTCCATTCAATCCAACTCAATAGCCCTGGCTTTAAAGACACAATTGGGATTAGAACCGTGGATTTCTGGCCTGGGCTTGGCTGTTCTGACCTGGCTGGTCATCGTCGGAGGAATTAAATCTATAGCCAAGGTGACAACATTTTTAAGCCCTTTTATGGTCTTCTTGTACATCTTTGGTGCCCTTTTTACCTTAATAGCCTTCGCCCCTCAGCTCCCCCACGCTTTCTACCTCATTTTCGTCGGAGCCTTCAATCCCTCAGCTATCACAGGAGGCGTGGCAGGTATGACTGTAGCACGAGCTATCCGTTACGGCCTGGCCAGAGGCGCTTATTCCAACGAAGCCGGAACCGGAACAGCAGCTGTCTTTCATGCCACCGCCCAAACCAGCGAACCTGTACGGCAAGGATTAATCGCTTCTTTAGATGTTTTTATTGATACAATCGTTATCTGTTCCCTTACGGCTTTAGCAGTTCTTGCAACCGGAGTCTGGAACACAGGAATCACCAGCACAGCGATGACCGCTGCTGCTTTTAACGCCGCCTTACCAAAGTACGGAGGCCTTATCGTGGCTGCTAGCTCTTTTCTTTTCGGATATTCCAGCTTGATTACAGTTCCTTATTATGGAGAAATTTCCTTTAAATATCTCCTGGGCACATGGATAAAGAAACCATTCCGCTGGATTTTTTGCCTCGTCATTTTCTCCGGAGCTGTGATGAAGGTTGAGGAGGCCTGGTCTATCGGTGATATATTCAATGGAATGATGGCTTTTACAAACCTAATCGGCCTGGTAGGATTGTCCGGACTGGCGCTTATGTTGGTAAAAAGCTATTTAAAAAAATTGGACACCGATAAAAATAAAAATTATTGATATAAATTATCCCTTTAGCAACATTTGTCATTGTGTGCGCCGCAATGACAGGCGAAGCAATCTCATAAAAATTATTGAGCTATCCGCCACACTGGGTGTTTGTTTGTCAGCTGATACTCCGCTTAAAGTAATTTAGACAACCCACAATGTTGACTAAAGGGACGAAATAAACTATTTTTCTTATCCAGGGCTTCCTCCAAAATAATTATGCTTCATGCAAGTCAAGATAAAGACATATAGGAAAAAAAGAAAAACTCGGCGCATACATCTTTTATTATTTATATTCCTCTCTTTCTCGCTATTCATTATCCTGACCTTCCTTCATAAGGAAAAACCTTTGCTCGAAGAGGAAAAAGATGCTGCTCAACAAGAAGTTTCTTTTGTCCTCCCGCCTTTAGAAGAAAAAAAAGAAGTCATCCGAAGAGGAATGACCCTGACAGATATTTTGAAGCCCTACAATCTCTCCGCCGCTGAAATACATGCATTGATAAAAGATGTAAAGCCTGTCTATGATCTGGCCAAAATAAGAGCTGGCCAAGAGCTGAGAATTTTTTCCTCTCCACAGGGAGATCTCTTTTCCTTAGAGTACGATATCGATGAGGAAAATTATCTTCATATCCAGAAAAAAGAGGGCCCCTATGGAGCTGAAATAAAAAAAACTCCCTATGATATAAGGGTCAAGGCGATCTGGGGGGTTATCGAGGAAAACCTCATCTTTGCCGTAAGAGATAAAAACGAGGGAGTTATCCTGGCTCTTAACCTTGCTGAACTTTTTGCCTGGGATATCGATTTTTACGCTGATCTTCGCCGCGGCGACTCGTTCAAAATCATATTCGAGAAGAAATATCTCAACGGCGAATTTGTCGGCTACGAAAATATTCTAGCTGCAGAATTTGTCAATCAAGGCAGGAAATTCCTGGCTTTCCGCTACACCTACCCTGACACTAAAGATTCGGATTATTTCGATCTTGAAGGCGAATCTTTAAGGAAGGAATTCCTGAAATCTCCGATAAGGTATAGCCGGATCACTTCCCGCTTCAGCCACAGGAGGCTGCATCCGATTCGCAAGGTCTACCGCCCCCACTACGGAGTGGATTATGCAGCTAGCGTCGGAACCTCGGTCCAGGTGACTGCGGACGGAACCGTCACTTTTGCCGGACGGAGAGGAGCTTCAGGCCGCATGATCAGCGTCCGTCATAAAAACAGGTATGAAACCATGTACCTCCATCTTAGAGGTTATGCAGCAGGGATAAGAAAGGGGAAAAAAGTCAAGGGAGGGCAGGAAATCGGGTACGTGGGTTCATCGGGGGAGTCGACCGGCCCCCATCTGGATTACAGAATCAAGAAGGACGGACGATACATCAACCCCCTTCTCTTCAATCCCGAACCCGTAAAACCCCTGAGAGCAGAGTTTCTGGATGATTTTAAGGAAAAAGCCGAGATTCATTGTCTTTGTTTCGAGGCCCCTCAGATCATATTTTCATGTTTCAGTAATTCTTTGCCGCTATAACTCAGAATATATTATAAAACTGCAAATGGGGTCACCAAATGGGGGTCAGGTCTTGCTTTTTGCCTTTACTCATATATAAGCAATATATATTTTTACAATGTCATTGCGAGCCCTGAAAGGGCGTAGCAATCTCTTCTTTATAGGATGAGATTGCCACGCTGCGCTCGCAACGGCGGATCGCCACGTCGCTTCGCTCCTCGCGATGACAC
>SOIV01000116.1 GCA_004377005.1 Candidatus Aminicenantota bacterium
GGTCCCTTTTTTTATTTTTTTTCTTAATGCGTCAAATGCTGTCTTGATAATAAGGATTTGATCCTATTTACCTCAGAGGCTGTGTTGAAGAGGAGGGCAGGGAGAGGATCCTCAATTCAACCTGCTCCCATTCTGTCTAGTAAACGCCTTGGACAGCCCTCCTCAAATCAAATAAATTAGCGCCTCAGTTGTAAATAATGAGACAAAAGGCTTTTAGATACAATCGCCTTTTAGGGTGGTTTTGATGATGATTTTTTGTATATTTTCTTTCACCTCTAAGGGTGAGATAATAAACGACTTGTTTTTAAATCATAGAGATTTTGGATAAACAGGATAAATCGGATAAAGGAAAATATTGACTTTAGTACAGAAATTATATTTATTGGAAGGAATAGAAAAACAAGGCTTTTCGTCAGGAGACAAAAAGAGTCAAAATGAAGAAAGAGAACAGAGGATTTAATAATGAGAAATATATAAAGGAGCAAGCTTCTGCCATCCTGGAAAGAGTGAAGATGTTCAATAATAAATTATACCTTGAGTTTGGCGGCAAGCTTCTCTTTGACTATCATGCCTCAAGAGTGCTGCCCGGATTTGACCCAAACGTCAAGATGAGGCTCCTCCTGCAGCTAAAGGATAAGGCTGATATTCTGCTTTGTATTTATGCTGGTGACATAGAGAGAAAAAAGGTAAGAGCCGACTTTGGAATTACTTATGACGTTGATGCTCTTAAATTGATCGATGATTTAAGAGATTGGGGTCTGGGGATTTTAGGTGTTGTCATAACTCGCTTTGATAATCAACCAGCAGCCAAGATATTTAAAAATAGATTAGAGCGGCGGAACATAAAAGTCTATACTCATCGATTTACAAAAGGATATCCAACAGACATTGAACTTATAGTTAGCGACGAGGGTTACGGAGCAAACGAATATATCCCTACTGAAAAACCTCTGGTAATAGTGACAGGTCCTGGCCCGGGAAGCGGAAAATTAGCTACATCTCTTTCTCAGCTCTACCATGATTATAAAAGAGGAATAAAAGCCGGATATGCCAAGTTTGAAACCTTCCCCATCTGGGATTTGCCTTTAAAACATCCTGTAAACATTGCCTATGAAGCAGCCACGGCTGATATTGGAGATTTCAATCTTATAGATTCTTTTCACTTGGAAGCTTACGGCAAACCAGCAGTGAACTATAACCGCGATGTTGAAATCTTCCCTGTCCTTAAGTGCATACTAGAAAAGCTTACCGGAACTGAACCCATCTATAAGTCGCCCACAGATATGGGCGTAAATCGAGCAAATTCAGGTATAATCGATGATAAAGTGGTGAGCTGGGCAGCCGAGCAGGAGGTGATCAGGAGATATTTCAGGTACTCCTGCGAATATGCGATGGGATTTGTGGATAGGGATACAGTCCAGAGGGTAGAACTTCTTTTGAAAGAACTGAATGTTAAGCCAGAGGACAGAAGAGTAGTTAAGCCAGCTATGGATGCAGCCCTGGACGCAAAGAAGCAAAAGAAAGGAAACAAGGGGATCTTTTGCGGAGCAGCTATCGAATTAAAAGATGGCACAATTCTGACTGGCAAAAACTCTCCACTTATGCATGCTTCCTCCAGTCTTGTTCTGAACGCGGTAAAAAAGCTAGCAGGAATTGAAGATCAGATACATTTAGTTTCACCCGACATAATAGAATCGATATCGAGTCTTAAAAAAGATATTCTGAGTGCAAAATCGATAAGTTTGGACTTAGAAGAAACTCTGATCAGCATAAGCATAAGTGCAACCACCAACCCTACTGCTAAGAAAGCCCTGAAGAAATTGAAAGAACTCAAAGGTTGCGAAGTTCATCTAACACATATTCCCACTCCAGGCGATGAAGCAGGATTAAAAAAATTGGGAGTT
>SOIV01000188.1 GCA_004377005.1 Candidatus Aminicenantota bacterium
CTACTTTTTTCCTTCTCCCCCTCAAACAACAATAAGAAAAGCTTCCTCCACTCAAAAAAAGTAGCCTGTCCCCTTTTTACTTTTTTATATCTACTTTCACAACAACTGCAGCCGCAGTATCTCCGGCGGCACACCCATCGAACAGACCATATCCCCCGCCTTTAACTACTAATTCCTCGATCAATTCGATGATCAATCGGGCACCGGTGGGGCCCTGAGGATGGCCCCAGATAAGCGAACAGCCATAATTGTTCATATCTTCAAACTTGATTCCCATCTCCCGACAGAAATAGACGTCATTTACAGCAAATGGGGTGTGGGTCTTAATGGCCTTAACATCCTTGATCCCTATCCCTGCATCTGATAGTGCTTTTCTGGCTGCGGGGACGATAGACATAGCCATATAGCCTTTCTTCGATCTTGCCTCAGCGTATGAAAGAATTTTTATCTCAATATTCGGATCACGGCTGATCTCTTGTGCTTTCTCCTGAGTGGTGATGACAATACTAGCGTTCCCATCAGAGGGGAATGTTTGAGTTCCGTAGGTCACTGTCCCCCCCTCGAGCACAGGCCTTAGTCTTGCCAGTGCATCGGCAGTTGTCGGAAAAACTCCTTCATCTCCACTAACTGTAGCCATCACTTTTCGTCCGGATGAATCCTTGACATCAACCGGGACAACCATAAAGCGGTGAAGGAAGGCACTATTATCTTTTAAGGCATCCTGATACTGGATATATCTTATAAGGGCAACTTCATCCTGCTCCTTCTTTGATATCCCAGCTTCCTTAGCCACATTTTCTGCAGTTTCAATCATGGCATTCTTGGCCCATGGGTCATAACCGAAATTGTCCCAGACCCAATCCTCTTTATCACCTGTTCCACCCACACCCAACGGGTTGGGATAATAGATATGGGGTCCGTTGCTCGTCCGGTCGCAGGTAACCACAAGGACTGCCTCGTTGTCGCCCATCTCTATTCCTTCAGCCGCAACATTTACACATTTTGCCGAAGTCGCACAAGCCTGACTGATTGAAGGGCCTGTTAATCCAGTAGCTCCTATCATGCCTGCCATCCACGGCGCACCGTAGAAACAGCTTTTCTGGGGTATTGTCATCCCCAGGACTATTCCGTCGAATATCTTTGGCGGGATTCTTCGGGCTGGGAAAGCCCCTTTGCAAATCTCAGCTGCAAATAGCATTGAATGGAGATGAGCAAAACTTCCTTGCCACCGACAAAACGGCGTGCTCCAGTATCCATCATATGGAATAAATGCTTTTTCAAAAAACATTTTTACCTCCAGTTTCCGTTTTTTTGCTTGCGAGCACTTTCTTTGGATTATGCATGGGAAAACTCGGCATTCCTTTTCGGACCGAATTTCATAAAATTCTCCATCCCGATTCTCATATCCTTGGTCCTCAGGCATTTTCCAAAAGTCTTGGCTTCATGTTTGAGGCCCTCTTTTAGAGTCATTTTCGCTCCTTCAAGTACGGATTCCTTCAGTATTTCATCAGTCTTACGAGAAAGATGCCCGATATCAACGTCGGGGAGAGATTTGGGAATCTCGATCGGTTCTCTTTTGATAGGAGGAACTTTTGCTTCACCTGAAATTAACTTCTTGGCAAAGGTTATCCCAGCCTCTTTGACATCACCTTCGACTTCCTCCTGGATTAATCCTATCTTTAATGCTTCTTCGGAAGATATTGGATTTCCAGTCCGAAGAATGGGCCAGGCGTTGGAGAGCCCTACAATCCGCGGTAGCCTCTGGCTCCCTCCATACCCTGGAATGATACCCAGTTTGGGTTCAGGCTGACCAGCTAAAACCTTTAATCCCTTCTTGGCAATTCTTGCTGTGCAGGCCATAGCCATCTCATTTCCGCCACCAAAGGCAAGACCGTTCATGGCACAGATAACAGGTTTACCAAGGTTCTCGATAAGGTTCAATGTCTCTTGACCCCTTAGCGCCAGAGCCTCCCCTGCTTCTGGAGTCTTTAATCGAGCAAGCTCATTGATATCAGCACCTGCAACAAAAGCCTTTACACCAAAACCTGTAAGAACAGCGCCCTTTATTTTGTTGTCCTTTTTTATTTCCGTAAATATTTTATTAAGCTGGCTTATGACCGTGGAATTCAGAGCATTCAGTGTCTTTGGCCTTCGGATAGTGATAAGAGCTACCTCATCCTTGTCTTCCCTAAGAGCCAGAGGAATATCCCACGGCTTACCTGATTTAGCCTGCTCCACAAGAACCTTGGGAACGATAAATTCTGGCCATTCTTTGGCATACGCTTCAACAAGTTCAAGAGCTTTATCTATTCCAATCTTGTTCATCATTTGGAAAGGCGGATTCATAACAAGGGCATTCTCCACCCCCATCTCTAAATCAGCAATACTGGCAATTCCAGAATCGAGTATCTCACAAACAAGACCGAAGTAAGCACCTCTTAATATGTTGGAGACTGTCTTGAAAGTATTATCGTTGTATTTGACTTCTTCGCCTCTCCCGGGGGTATCCCATGGCTTTCCGGACGTGACCTGGCTCTCTAAAATTTTGGGGGAGTGAAACCATGAGTTAATTTTACTATTCATTTCACTGAGTCCGTGATGAGTTATCGGATTCCCCCCTGTTAGATTCATTGCTGTAAAGGGACCCACTCCAAGACCCAATGCTCTCTGGACCATAGCATCCACCTGTTTAACCGTTCCCATCCCTTTCTCAACCAGAAGGGCGGAAGCCAAGAAGACGCCTTCAAATATAGGGTCTATCGCATATCCATATCGACTTTTTACCTTGATTGGTGCCTTACCGATTTCTTCATAGAATTTCATTAAAAAATCTGCTATCTCGGATGAAGTGTCTTTTCCTGGAACGATCTCGACGATGATACTCCGCTCCGCAGGGAAAAAGTAGTGGACGACCAGGCATCTTTTTTTGTTCTTGGCTTCTTCGAAAATGGATTCGGGTTCCAAATGGGAAGAGTTCGAAGCAAAAATCGCTTTCTCGGAACAAATCTTCTCAAGTTCAGAAAAGATTTTGCCTTTTATCGTTTTATCTTCTGTTGCCGCCTCGATCACTAAATCAGCGCCTTTTAGCTGCGAATACTCTGTTGTCCAAGAGATATTGGCCATCAGTGAATCTGCCTCATCTTTTTTGAATGCTCCTGTTTTAACTCCCCTGCCCACTTTTCCTTTGACTCGAGCTTCTCCAGATTTTAGTGCTACCTCAGCTATGTCTACCACTACAACAGGAACCCTATGCCCATGAAGAACCTTGCTGAAATAGAGAGCGATATCTGGTCCGATATTGCCCGAGCCAATCACTCCTACTTTATTGATTGTTCGCCCAAAAATTTTCCAGGCCATAATACCCCTCCTTATGGTTTTCTTTTAAGCTTATCGATACTTCCAATTGTATCCCGAAGAGTGCTGTCCCGATTTATTAGGACGGTTGTTCTCTATAGTATAGAATTTTACAGATGTCAAGTTTTTCACTTGGCGGTGGCACTATGATTGGGGGCAGGTCAAGAGTCCTTGAAAGAACTGTCAGAAGGGAGAGCAAAACCCTTCTCTCTTTGCCTCTATTGGTGGATAAGAATTGTTGTCCCCGCGGCTATCTTATTTGTGGGAATCAATTGGCTCTTGGAATATGTCTTCAACATCAAAATATTCGGATAAATTTAAAAAGTAAGCACCTTTTATCAGGCGTTTTCTTCTCCTTTTCCTTCCATTGACTAGGCCTGTTTCATTGTGATAGACTTACTCCAGCATATCAGTTAGTGAACATTGCGAAATTTTTACGCGACAGAGAAAACTAATGTCCTATGTTTTTAAGGTGAGAAAATCAATTTAAGGATTAAAGGAGGCTACAGTGAAAGAACTCATTGAAATGATTGCCAAAGCATTAGTGGACAATCCGGACAATGTGCAGGTTTCCCAAATAGACGGGGAACAGAGCTCGATCATTGAATTAAAGGTTGCTCAAGAAGATATAGGCAAGGTTATTGGAAAACAGGGAAGAACTGCACAGGCTATCAGAGTTATTCTCGGTGCAGCCGGAATGAAGTTGAAAAAGAGATTTAATCTCGAGCTAATCGAAAAAGGGTAAACTGATTTAACAATTTCATTTCAAAATACACACACCGATTCCCCCGTAGATGACGGAAACCCTTGCCGTTGATTCACCGGTTTTTAAATTTTTCAAGCTATCAATTGTCTTGATATGCCTTGACTTTTATTCCTTTGTGTATTTTTAGAGCTGAAATTGGCTCGACTATTTATTTTTGATCTATCGTTTCGAAATCTCTTTCTGGGGCTGAATCCTATGCTCATGTCCGTGGCAAAAAAGATCAATGGCGGTGCAGGTCTTTATGCATGATCTTTTGGACTTCTTGAAGACGTTGCTTCCCGGACAGACCTTTTAACTTTTTACTCAACCCTTTATCTTTCTCATCCTGGAGAACCTTGGCAACATAATCAATAACGCTGGGCGGGAATACATCCTCTCGCTCATACAAGGCCCTTTTCTTCAGCAGAATCCGGCTGGATTCATCACAGCTTCCGGGCAGCTTGGGGAAAGACTTGAGATGGGTAAGGTCTTTGGGAAGATTACCTTTTGCATAATGCTTCTCAGCCAGCTTCGGAGAGTTCTCGTCTTTTATACTCCATTCCGCAGCCATCACGATCCCGGCAAGAAGAAGATGAACAAGAGCACTGCCATCAGGCGTGCGCAATTCAACGGTTTGACGGTTTTCTGAGTATTCGAGTTCGGTTTCTTCCTGGGGATTTAAGACTCGGGCAAGATTCGTCATATTCGACCAGCCAAGGGGAACACGAATCATCGCGTTTCTGTCCATATCGCTCCAGAAAATGCGCGTCGGGGCTTCCTGGTCCGGGACCAGACGCAGATAAGAAGAAGCCGTAGTATTTCCAAAAGCTGTCAACGAATCGGCATACTCACACAATCCACCGATAAGGCGAAGCGCAGATTCTGATAATTGACGGTCTAAACCCACCATGATGTTTTTTCCGTTTCTTTTTAATTCCAGGTGAAAATGGAATCCGTTCCCCGCGACTCCCTCCGCCAGTTTCGGAGTAAAGGTTGCTATACAACCATGTTTGTAGGCAACATTGCGGATCAACCAGCGCCCCAACACAAGAGCATCTGCCATTTCTTCCACTGGCTTAGACAGGAATTCCACTTCAAGCTGTTCGGCGCTTTTTCCGTTAATCTCATCCACTTTACTCTGGATAGTCTCGATAGAGCCACCCTCAGAATGGATATACTTCACAGCACCCGTTGTCTGAGTGATATAACGCACAATCTCGTTTAGAATCTCACCGCTCTTCATAAACGGTTCCGCTTCATGGTAACCCTGCTGTTTCTGGAGGAGATAAGTTTTCCGACCTCTTTCACTGATAAGAAAAAATTCCAACTCTCCTAAAACATACAGTTCCAATCCAGTGTTTTCCCGGAAGAGCTGGTAAGCTTTGGCTAAGATGTTGTCCACAGCAAAAGGAGCGCGGTTTCCTTCTTTCGTTAAAAACCGGCAGACAAAATCCAGGCTTTTGTTATCAAACGGGTTCAAGAATGCTGTCTTATACTCTGGCACCACGTATAAATCTGAGAAAGACACATCGATCATTCCCTTGAACAGAGAAGATCCGTCAACACGCTCACCATCCGCGAGAATGCTCTCGACTTCGCGACGGCTCGAAAAAGGCAGTCTCAATTCCTTGGGCTTCCCATCCAGAGCCGTGTAATGAAACGTGATTCGCTCGATCTGCTTATGCTCGATGATTTTTAGAAAATCAGCCCTTTGAAAATCCTGACCGGGCTTATCCAGAATAGCGGACAGCGGATTAGCTAAGGCATATGAAAAATCTTTCTTTGACATAACTGCTTTCCCTTCATAATTTTATAAAAAAAAGGGAATAAGCATTTTACTAAAACAGGGGCATTCATTGCAACAAGGAATTCTGAAGATTACAAACGGAATACAATTGTGATAGGCTTATTCCAGCATATCAGTTGGTAAACATTGTGAAGTTTTTACGTGACAGAGAAAACTAATTTCCTATGTTTTTAATAACTTTCCTTCTTGAAAACCCGCATTAAGCACCTTCAAATTTATTTTAAGGTTTTTCTTTCTACTAACTAACTCCAATACAGATCTCAGATCTTCATATTTAAAAGGGACTAATCCTGTTCCCGCAGAATAACCGATGAGTGCTATATTAGCAGACCTTATCGAACCAATTTTAGAGGCTGCGCCGGTTGCATCATATGCCCTGAATGTTATCTCTTTCTCCTTCAGAAATTTCATAATACTCTTGTTGAATTGATCCGCACTCTCAAGATTTACAAAACAGATGCCTCCGCTTTTTAAGAAATGTAAAGTCCTGTAGGTCTCGTTCTCTTCAAAAGAATAGAGAATATCAGCAGCGCCCTTTCTAATCAGAGGGCTTTGAAATTTGCCAAGCTTCAGATGTGCGATAACTGAGCCTCCTCGTTGACTCATGCCGTGGGTTTCCGATCCCATGACATCCAGACCCATTTTAAGTCCTAGCTCAGAAAACACCTTTGAAGAAAATAATATTCCTTGCCCCCCAATCCCGGCTAATATTATCTGCACATTCATAGCTTATAAAGATATTAAGGATTTTCTTAATCAGAGGCGAGCTTTATTTTGTTTCTCAATCGGAATGATAGCTCCTTTTGGGCACGCATCTATACACACACCACAGTCCACACAAAACATTCGGTCTATCTCGACAAGATTTTTTTCTTCATTAATATAAAGAGCAGGGCATTCAAAATAATCGATGCAGTAGTTACAGCCATCGCAGTCATCAGTTATCTCCACTTTCACAGGATTATCCTCGCACACCTCTGGGTAGCGGATAATACAGGGATGTCTGGCAATGATCACAGCTATCCCCCCATCTTTTCTCTGAGTATACGTTCTTGCCTCTTTCAAAAGTTTTACTAATTTTTTTATATCATACGGGTCTATGGTCTTAATCCATTTGACTCCGCATCCCTTGATCAATTCCTTAATAGGTATTTTCCTGCCCTCGCTTCCATCTGCAGTTATTCCTATGCCGGGAGTAGGCTGCATCCCCGTCATGGCAGTTATTTCATTGTCCAGAATGACTAAAATAAATCTCGCATTGTTATAGACGGCATTCAAAAGAGAAGCAGTGCCTGAATGATAAAAGGTAGAGTCACCCATGGTGGCAACGATAGCAATATCTTTTTTGTCCTGATGATAAGCTTGATAAAAACCGCTGGCTAAGGTAATTCCAGCTCCCATATCAAGGACAGTATCAACAGCTTTCAAATTGAGTCCGAGTGTGTAACAGCCTATATCGCTGGCATAGATAGCCTTTGGGAGTGCCTTTTTAATGGCGAAAAATGCTGCCCTTTCAGGGCAGCCGGCACACAAGGTCGGCTTTCGAACTTGAAGCTTAAGTTTTTCGACAAGTTTATCAAGTTTAGAATCTGTTATTTTTTCTAAATTAGTTATTCCAAGTTCTCGTAAAACATCTGCCAGAATATTATGAATTCCATCAGGATCAAGCTCTCCCTCTAAAGGAATATGGCCAGTTAGTCTCCCGAGCACCTTACTTTTATCGATAATCTGAGATTCGATAACAGAATCAGTCTCTTCAATTATTAAGACCCTCTTTTGTCTTTTAATAAAATCTGCAATTCTTTTTTGGGGGAGTGGATATGGAGTTCCTATCTTCAGGACATTGATAGCACTTTTTAAGTTTAGCTCTTCAAGAATATCCATGAGGCTAACAAAGCTCACGCTGCAGGTAATTATGCCAAGGGAAGCGCCCCGTGATTTCCCTGTCTCATAGTTCCATTTGGTGTCATTTTCAAATCTTTCTCTTATTTTCTGTAAGGTTTCATTCAGCCTTTTGTGCAGCACAAGCCTGTATTTTGGAGTAGCTGCCCATCGTTCTGGATTTTTTTCGAAATTTGCCGGTCGATCGAGCACTTTAAGGGGTGAAAGCCTCACGCTCTGCTTGGCATGGGAGACTCTTATTGTGGGACGCAAAAGTACAGGGATCTCGAATGTTTCGGAAAGCTCAAAGGCTTCTTTTACCATTTCTTTTGCTTCTTGAGGAGTCGAAGGATCATAGGCAGGAACCTTGGCAAACATGGCAAAGAAACGGGAATCCTGTTCGGTTTGAGAACTATGGGGTCCAGGATCATCACAGCTAATTATGACCAATCCCCCGATAACACCGGTATAAGCAGAACTCATCAGAGAATCAGAGGCAACATTAAGACCTACCTGTTTCATGGCTACTGCTGCCCTCTTTCCTGTCAAACTTGCTGCCAGGGCATTATCAAAGGCAACCTTTTCGTTTGCTGACCATTCGATGTAAGTGTCTAAGCCCAACTCATTTTTGAATTCCACTACTGCCGGAACAATTTCAGAACTGGGTGTACCAGGATAGGATGTAACCACATGGCATCCGGCTTCAACAATTCCTCTTGCTATGGCAACATTACCCAGTAATACTCTCACTTCTTCTTGGCCTGTTTTCCTCATATTCAATTTTCTAGTGTTGAATTAAAAAAATGGTGCCAGGCCCCATTTTCGAATAAAAAAGAGGGCAGTCCGTGTAGAAAATGGTGCCAGGCCCCATTTTTTACTGCATTTTTTACTGATAGCTTTTTTTAAATGCATCAATAAATCTCTTGTTTTGCTCCGGAGTTCCTATTGTCACCCGCAAGAATGTGGATTTTCCGTACATCGTTAAAGGTCTTACAATCACATTGCTTTTCTGAAGTTCCTCACATATTCTTTTTGTATCTTTCTTTACATCTATAGTTATAAAATTTGTTTCAGAGGGAATGTAAAAAACAGACATCTTATCGAAATTCTCATACAGGAACCTTTTGCCAGATTCATTCATCTCCTTGGTTTTCCTTATATGTTCTTTATCCTCCAAGGCCGCAGCCGCACCTATCTGGGCAAACCTGTTAACAGAGAATGGCGGACTTACTCTTTGGATAGCATTAGTGAAATCTTCTTTAGCTGCACAATATCCAACCCGGAGACCGGCTAAACCATACAATTTGGAAAAAGTACGGAAGACTATAACATTTCTTCCTTCTTCAACGTATTTCAGTGTGTTTGGATAACTATCTTTATTTACATATTCATAATAAGCCTCATCAAATGCTACAACAATATCTTCGGGAATCTTTTCCATAAACTCTGTAACCTCGTCCTGGGTGATCAAAGTGCCAATAGGGTTCATCGGATTGTCAAGATAGACTATCTTTGTATCGCTGGTTATTGTCTTTAAAATGGCGTCAAGGTCATGCCTGTATTCTTTCAGCGGAACTTCTATCAACCTGCTATCCATGACTTGGGCAACAATCTTGGCCATGATGAAGGAGGATTCACTGATGATGAACGTATCTCCAGGATCCAAAAATGCAACACCCATGAGGAAGATCAACTCCGTCGTACCATTGCCTATGCACAGAGTTTTGGGGGAGATTCCCAGATGATCAGCTATTCTGTCCCTTAAAAAAATACAGCTGTTATCAGGATAGAGGTGGCCATCTTCCAGAGATTTTTTGACTGCATCAATGGCGAGAGGTGAAGGGCCCAAGGGATTTTCATTGGAGGCAAGGTTACAAATCTCCCTTCCTAGATCAAGTTCTTTTTTGAGAACTTCAAGGGGTAATCCTGGCTGATAGTGCTCAATTTTTAAGACATTATCTCTTATTAACTTTTTCATAATTTCAAGATTCTTATTATACTGTTTCTATTCAGTTATATGGTTTCTATTCAAGTTAATATAAACGCAATATATATTTTTACAATGTCATTGCGAGCCCTGAAAGGGCGTGGCAATCCGTCGTTGCGAGCGAAGCGCGGCAATCTCATAAAAAGGTTGAGATTGCTACGCTCCCTTCGGTCACTCGCAATGACAATTTATTGTATGAGATCGCACAGCCTGTTCCGAGCAAAGCAAAGGAATCTTCTTCGCTCCTCGCTATTACACTGGAATAATTTCGTTTGTATTAGTCCTGTTTAGCTCGCCTAAAGACTTGGCCAGCTTTATCTATTCGAAATTAATAACAAACCCCATGAACTAAACTACATAAAGGAGCAACGAAATCCCTCTCTAAACAAATATAAAAAAGCCCATCCTGCTAGCTTCCATTAATCTTTTTTCTAAAGCGATTAATGGCTTTATATCGAGTCTTTTAAAATTTATTATCAAAGAAGACCCGAAAGAATTATGCCAGAATTGCTCATAAATTGCGAGAAAAATCATAAAATCATATGGGAATTTTGTAGTTTTTTTGATTTTTGACATCAAATTTATCCTGTGTTATAAGTCCCAATAACATCTTTTATTCTAGTTGTAATTATACATATTGTAATTATAAAGGGCTGGAGGCTACTGATGATAAAACAAATCAGTCATCTGGGGATAGCGGTGAAGAATCTTGAAGAGGCGAGGGAATTTTATCGCTCCGTTTTCGGGCTGGAATCATCCGAGCCTATAATAGGTGGTGACGGGACGATTAAAGTAAGCATGGTCGAAGTGGGCGGTGTTCTGATTGAGCTCCTTCAGCCTGCAGGGAATGAAGGAGTTATGGCAAAATTCCTAGAAAAGCGCGGTGAGGGCTTCCACCATATCTGCTATGAAGTGGAAGATATCAACGCAGAAATTGCCTCGCTCAAGGCCGCAGGAATAGAGGTTCTTAGTGAAGCAAAACCAGGTGCTGAGGGAATGAGTGTCTTCCTCCATCCTCGAGGGACTCATGGAGTCCTGGTTGAGTTAGTGGAAAAGAAAGAATGAATAGTAAGTCCTTATAATTTGAATTTGGGGAGGATAAAAAATGGACTTCGAACTAACAGATGAACAGATAATGTCTCGGGATATGGCCCGAAAGTTTGCTGAGCAGGAAATTTTGCCAACACTCAAGGAAAATGAACGCCAGGAGAAATTTGATCCTGGGATTATAAAAAAGATGGCTTCCCAAGGGCTGTTAGCTCCACATATGCCCGAGGAGTATGGGGGAATGGGTCTTGATTATGTTACATCAACCCTTATCTGGGAGCAGCTCTGCGGGGCTAGCTTAGCGGTAACACAGGCAGCGGTTAGTGGGCCCATCCAGCCGGCGACCAACCTTCTCGATGCCGGCACTGAGGAGCAGAAAAAGAAATACCTCCCCCCAGTATGTAAGGGTGAATTAATCATGTCTGGAGCTGTGGTTGAGCCTAATGCGGGCAGCGATTCTTCTATGATTGAGACTGCCGCTCGACGCAAAGGTAATCATTGGATTATAAATGGCTCTAAAATTTTTATCACAAACGGCGAAATAGCTGATGTTGTCCTATTCATAGCTCAGACAGATAAAACAAAGGGCATTAAGGGGCTGGCAAGCTTTATCGTAGAGAGAGACACCCCAGGGTTTTCGAGCACGCCCCAGAAGGGGAAAATCAGCTGGCGAGGTGGCAGCGAAGGCATTTTAAGTTTCACAGATATGGAATTGCCTTTGGAGAACCAGGTAGGAGAGATTGGGCATGCATTAAAAAATGCCTTACGAGGCATTGATACTGCCCGTTTGTTTTTAGCTGCAGGTTGTGTTGGAGTAGCACAGAGCTGCCTTGACGCCTGTATAAAGTATGCCAAAGAGCGGGTTCAGTTTGGAAAGCCTATCGGCGGCCACCAGCTAATACAGGAGATAATTGCTGATATGGCCACAAAGGTTGAAGCAGCCAGGTTGCTTACCTATCGCGCCGCAGACCTTAAGAGCCGCGGTATTCGCCACATCAAAGAGATGTCCTATGCCAAGTATTTTGCTTCTGAAACTGCGCTCTGGGTTTCCTCACAGGCAGTTAAGATACATGGTTCTTATGGCACTTTCGATGAATATCCAGTAGGCCACCACTACCAGGATGCAATCACTGCTACAATACTGGGCGGCACAGCCCAAATGCACCAGTTGACTATAGGGCAGCAGCTTTTAGAGATAGCTGCTTTTAAGTAGAAGATAAGGAAAGTTTAGAAAGAAACAAGTTTTTTAAACTGGGAAAATCTTTTTTCTATATCTTCAAGCGACAAAGATTTAAAGCGGTTGATGCCAAAATCCTCGATAGTAAAAGAAGCCAAAACGCTTCCATAAACAGAAGCCTTGCGGATTTCTCCCTCTTCATCAAAAGCCTTTATTTTATCCAGGTAGCCCAAGAAACCTCCAGCAAAACTATCCCCCGCGCCTGTCGGATCAATTACCTTTTCGCAGGGATAGGCTAAAACGCCAAAAACCGAATCCTTCCCTAAAACCAGGGCACCATGTTCGCCCTTTTTGATTACGATAAAAGAAGGACCTCTCTCAAGAAGTTTCTTCCCTGCTTTGATAAGATTCGGCTCTTTGGCCAGCATTTTTATTTCTTCATCGTTGGCAAAATACACGTTGACTTTCTCTAAAACCCTTAAAAGAGGGGCAGGCTTGGTTTTAATCCATAGGTTCATAGTATCCATTGCTACGAGCTTTGGGTGCTTAACCTGGGAAAGAATATCCCCTTGAAGGTCAGGGTCGATATTTGCCAGAAAAACAATTTCGGCTTCCGTGTAGTCTGGAGGAAGCTGAGGGCTAAAATCTTCAAACACGTTCAATTCTGTTTTGATCGTCGTCCTTTGATTGGGATCATCACCGTAACGTGCTTCCCAGTGGAAAGTTTTACCTGACTGAATTTCAAGGCCCCGGACATCGATCCCTCTGCTCTTGAATAATTCAATCGTCTCCTCTGGGAAATCCTCCCCTACGACAGCCACAATCTTTGGTTGGGTGAAAAAACTTGCAGCCAGGGAACAATACGTGCATGATCCTCCCACAATTTTCTCTCTCCTGCCATAGGGAGTTTCAAGGGTGTCAAAGGCTACAGAACCGACAATCACTAAACTCATTATATTATTTAACAGTTTGTTTTTATTTAATGTATTTTTCGATGATATACCGCAGCTTTTCTTTTGACTCTTCAGGGATAGAATCGGGTTGGGTGACAATACAATTCTTGAGAGCTTGATCACATTCGCATCGGCTTTCTCTTTGGGGAGGAAGTGAGGCAACAGCTTTTTTGATGATGGCTTTGGCATTGTGCATATTTTGATTCATGCTTTCTAAAACCATCTCGAGTGTAACCGGTTCCTCAACTTCATGCCAGGCATCATAGTCACAGACTAAATTCATTGTGGCATAACACAATTCTGCTTCCCGACATAACTTTGCCTCGGTGGCACTTGTCATACCGATGACACTGCAATCCCAGGAGCGATAGATGTTAGACTCAGCCCTGCTTGAAAAAGCAGGACCTTCAATACAAATATATGTTCCTCCTTGATGGACTCTCAACTTAAGCTCCTTTCCAGTATTAAACAGGACTCCGGAGAGATCAACACAGACGGGGTAGGCAAGACTGACATGGGCAGCAATTCCTTCTCCGAAAAATGAGTTTTCCCGGTGCGTTCTGTCGAAGAACTGGTCAGAGAACACAATATCTCTTGGTTTTATCTGCTCCTTCAGTGACCCTACAGAGTTCACGGAAATAATCCTTTCTACACCGAGCATTTTAAAGCCATAGATGTTTGCCCGGTAATTTATCTTTGAGGGAAGGATCTTATGACCTCTGCCGTGGCGGTTGAGAAAAGCAACTCTCCTTCCTTCTAAGGAGCCTATGATAAAGGCGTCAGAGGTTTTTCCGAAGGGAGTCTCGAACTTGACCTCTTCGATGCGTTCTATTCCCTCGATTTCATAAAAGCCTGTTCCTCCGAGGATTCCGATCTCCACATGAGGAAGTTTTTCTTTCTTCGCCGCTGCCATCTCTCTTTCCTTATGAGATAATTGATATATAATTTATAAGATATCAAGTCAAGTAAAGCGAAGTGGGATCAGACCTTATTGTACGGATATTTGGGCAATCAAAGAGAGAGAAACACCTCTTCCCAAGGGCAAGGCCCGAGCCCATTATACCCCATATATGTTTTGATTTTTCAGCAGGAAAGGATTATTCTATGAAGCTGGAGAAAAACAGATGGCTGAAAAACTCGATATAGGACCGCTTATCGAAGTCCTCCAAGAGGCAAGCCGTGTCGCCGTTTTGACAGGAGCCGGAATCTCAGCCGAATCTGGAATACCTACATTCCGGGGAGAAGAAGGCTTGTGGAAAAAATATCGTCCGGAAGAACTGGCTACTCCTGCAGCCTTTAGCCAGGATCCAAAGTTTGTCTGGGAATGGTATGACTGGCGGCGGGGTATTTTTGCTCAAAAGGAGCCCAATCCTGGCCATAAAGTCATTGCTCGCTGGGAGGAGACCTTTCCTACCTTTTCCCTAATCACCCAGAATATCGACGGCCTCCATCAGAAAGCAGGCTCAAAAAACATCTGGGAGCTCCACGGCAACATTTGGAAGCTGCGCTGCACCGAGGAGGGAACGATAACGGAAAACTATGATACACCCTTGAAGGAAATTCCCCCTCTCTGCCCTAACTGCGGAGCCCTTCTCAGGCCTCACGTTGTCTGGTTTGGAGAATCTCTCTCGCCAACCATACTCCAGAAATCTATTCAACTAAGCTCTGAATGTGACGTAATGTTCGTCATCGGCACCTCGGCAGTAGTCCAGCCGGCTGCCTCGCTTCCGTTTGAAGCCTCTGAAGCTGGGGCTAAGATTGTGGAGATCAATCCTGACCCGACTCCTCTCTCCCTGTACGCCGATTTTTCCATAAGAGGAAAATCAGGAGAAATCTTGCCGTTAATAGATGAAGAATTGAAAAAAATATCCAAGGCATAAAAGGAATAATTTTAGATGAAATATATTTATTTTGATGCTTCAGCAGGGCTGAGCGGAGATATGATCTTAGGAGCTCTGTTAGATTTGGGCGTGTCCTCCTCACTCTTTAGAGAAAAAATGGCCGAATTAAAGCTTCCTGTAGAGATTCAACTCAAAGAAACAAAAAGGGCTACTCTTAGAGGATTAAAAGTGGATGTTCTGGTGAAAGCAAAAAAGACGGTCGAGAGGAAACGATCTGATATCGAAGATATAATAAAGAGAAGCAGCTTCTCTTCCTCTGTAAAAAAGAATGCCTCAGCCATTTTTAAGAAGCTCTTCGAAGCTGAAGCGCGAGTTCACGGCCACAGCGTCAATGAGGCCCATCTCCATGAAGCTGGAGCAGATGATGCGATCGTGGATATCGTGGGCTGCTGTTTCCTGGCTGAGATCCTCGACATCAGTGAATTCTACTGCTCGCCTTTGAATCTCGGTCAGGGATGGGTCAAATCATCTCACGGCCGCCTGCCCGTGCCTGCTCCTGCAGTGGCTGAACTGCTGAAAGGCATCCCAGTCTATTCAGCCTGGATAAAAGCAGAGCTTGTCACACCTACTGGAGCAGCTATTGTCTCTACATTGGTCAAAAAATTTATTCCTTTGCCTGAAATATCTTATGAAAAAATCGGCTGCGGAGCCGGAACCCGTAACTTCCGTGAACTGCCAAACATTCTGAGAGCTTTCTACGGAAACAAGAAGGAATTTAATGCAGAGAGAAAAGCTTACATGATTGAAGCTAATATCGACGATTCCAACCCTCAGGTCCTGGCAACTTTCTTTGACACGGCTTTTAAGTTAGGCGCGCAAGACGTGTTTCTTACCCCTATCCTGATGAAAAAAGGCAGGCTGGCTACAAAATTGACCGTTCTGACAGAGACTGATAAGATAGATTCCCTAATCAGTGCTGTTTTTAAAGAAACAAGCTCAATAGGTGTTAGGTACTTTCCTGTAGAAAGGCGTGTGCTGGAAAGGAAAATCGAGAAGGTTGGCATCCTTGGAGAAAAAGTAGCGATAAAAATATCCTACCAAGAGGGAAAAGAAGTCAACATTCAACCTGAATTTTCAGACTGCCTGAAGTTGGCAAAAAAGAGCGATCTTTCTGTCAAAGAGATCATGCAGCTTGTTCTTAAAGAATTTTATAAAGAGCGCGAAAAATCTTGAAAGGATTGAAAAATAAATCCGTTCGATTTTTGTGAATAGGCCTGAAAATGCCCGTAAAAGACAAGGAGAAAAACGTGGAATTAAAGAAGATTGCAAGAGGAGTTAAACTCATCTTAGAGGGCGTTGGTGAAGACCCCGAACGACCCGGGCTCAAAGATACTCCTCAAAGGGTTGCCCGTATGTTTTCGGAAATACTGGGAGGATTAAAGGAGAATCCTGCCAAACAACTTCAGGCGATTCAGAGCGAAAAGCATGATGAGATGGTTCTCATCAAAAACATCCCTCTTTATTCGATGTGCGAGCATCATCTCCTTCCCTTTGCTGGAGTCGCCCATGTAGCTTACATCCCAAAAGGAGGAAGAATCGTAGGGCTGAGTAAAATTGCCCGCGTGGTTGATATTCTCTGCAGACGGCTGCAAATCCAGGAAAGGCTAACCAAGCAGATAGCTGACCTCATCATGGAACACCTTAAGCCTCTCGGAGTAATGGTTGTCATCGAAGCTGAGCATATGTGTATGTCCATGAGAGGGGCTAAAAAACCGAAATCTTCAACTATTACTTCCGCTCTAAGAGGTTCCTTCCGTACGAAAAGCGCTACACGGTCAGAGGCCATGACTTTGATCAGAGGAGGAATGTTCGGTGGCAAAGAGGTCTAACAAAGCTTTCTACATCACAACTCCCATCTATTATGTAAACGATGTCCCTCATATCGGACACACCTACACCACTATCATTGCAGATGTGCTGAATCGCATCCAAAAACTTTCAGGAAACAAAGTCTTCTTTCTCACCGGCACCGATGAGCATGGACAGAAAGTGGAAAAGGCTGCAACAGAGAGGGGATTAAAGCCTATAGAACTCGCAGACCAGGTAGTAGAAAGGTATAAAGACTTGTGGAAAGATTTGAATATATCCTATGACTTTTTTATTCGCACGACAGAACCGTTCCACGAAAAAGGCGTCCAGAAAATCTTCAGGAAATTAATGGAAAAGGGCGATATTTACAAAGGAATTTACAAGGGATGGTATTGTGTTTCTGATGAAAACTTCTTGGCTGAAGATGTCCCTCTTGAGAAAGGAGGGTACAAAATCTGTCCTGACTGCGGTAAGCGAGCAGATGTGGTCTCTGAAGATTGTTATTTCTTCAAGCTCTCTGCCTACCAGAAGCCACTTCTTGATTTCTACGCCAAATTCCCCGCATTTGTCAGGCCTCCAAGCCGGATGAACGAGGTCGTAAGCTTCGTGCGGCAGGGACTTAAGGATTTAAGTATTACCCGAACTACAGTAAAGTGGGGAATTCCCGTGCCGGACGATCCTGACCATACCATTTATGTCTGGTTTGACGCGCTCCACAACTACCTGACAGGCATCGGGTATGATTGGAATATGGAGCTTTTCGAGAAATTCTGGCCGGCAACAGTTCATCTCATCGGCAAAGATATCCTCAGATTCCATGCAATTTTCTGGCCTGCTTTTCTTATGGCAGCAGATTTCCCCCTCCCTAAGACAGTCATCGGCCATGGTTGGTGGCTCAAAGACAAGACAAAAATGTCTAAATCAAAAGGCAATGTCCTTGATCCCTATTTGATCTTAGATACCTTTGGCCCTGATCCTTTGCGTTACTTTCTGCTTCGAGAAATTCCTATAGGTCTTGATGGAAACTTCTCCCACGAAGGTTTTGTCCACAGAGTTAATTCTGACCTGGCAAATGATCTGGGAAACCTCGTTCAGCGGACTCTGACCATGATCCAAAATTACTTTAACGGAAAAATCGAAGAAACAGAGAAAGAGGAGAAAATTGATAAAGAAATCCGTCTGGAGTTTGATAATCTTAAAAAGAAAGTACTCAAGTTCTTCGAGGATTACGCCCTAAGTAAAGCTCTGGAGGAAATCTGGGCCTATATCAGCTCGGTTAACAAATATCTGGCAGTTAATGAACCCTGGAAATTAGCAAAGGATCAATCTAAGAGAAAAAGGCTGGGAAGAATTCTTTACCAGGCAGCAGCGGCGCTTAGAGGTATAAGCTATCTCCTTTTCCCTTTTATGCCTGGATCATCAGAAAAAATCTGGGGCTTTCTCGGGGAAGAAGAACCTATACAGGAAGAATCATTTTCAGAATTGAAATTTGAAAACTTGAAGTTGGGCCAAAAAATTAAAAAGCCCAAACCCCTTTTCCCGAGAATTGCTCTGAAAGATTTTTTAAAGGAAGAGGAAAAAAAATCTTCTCCGGCAAGAAAGGAGGAAAAAATGGAACAGGTCACTTTTGACGAATTCAAAAGAATGGATTTCAGAGTTGGCGAAGTTCTCAAAGCAGAAAGAGTGGAAGGCACCGATAAGCTCCTTAAACTTGAAGTCGACATCGGAACCGAGAAACGGACTATGGTAGCGGGTGTCGCAGATGTCTACTCCCCTGAGGAGCTGGTGGGAAAAAAGTTCGTTTTCATTGTTAACCTGAAACCTGCTGTTATTCGAGGGATCGAATCCCAGGGAATGCTCTTGGCGGCAGAGGTAGAAGGGAAAGCGACCATACCTTTCTTTGATAAGGATGTCCAAACAGGTGCTAAAGTCAGATAACTAAAAGCAAAAAGCAAGACCTGACCCCAGCAATAAATATATAAGCTACGGAGAAGGAAATGAAGAGAAGAGATTTCTTCAATTCTTGTCTTGGAGGTCTTGCC
>SOIV01000118.1 GCA_004377005.1 Candidatus Aminicenantota bacterium
AAAAAGTTAAGAAAAAGAACATTCTAACCACATTTCCGCGGACTTTCTGGGTAGGTAACTTGATGGAACTTTTCGAGCGAGGTGCGTATTATGGTTTGAATGCTCTTTTGGCTGTTTATTTAGTTAAAGAACTCAATTTCCGGGAGCAATCGGTTGGACTTCTTCAAGGATTTGTCTACGCTTTGACTTATGTCTTGCCTATCTTGGGGGGAGCCTTGGCTGACCGGCTGGGCTACCGAAAAATGCTCATCGTAGCCTTTTCTCTGTTAACTATAGGATATTTTGCTGCCGGAAACTTTGATACCTATGGCTTAATTTTTCTCTTTCTCTTGATCATGGCTACAGGAAGTGGACTATTTAAACCGATTATTACGGGAACAGTTGCCAGAACGACTACCGAAGAGAATAGTGGATTTGGATTTGGCGTTTATTACTGGTGCATTAATCTTGGTGCTGTAATAGGACCTCTGTTTGCCATCTGGATAAAAGGATTTAGCTGGAGATATATTTTCTTTTCCTCTGCTCTCTGGTGTTTTTTGATGCTTCTTCCTGCAGTATTCCTTTATAAAGACCCGGAAAGGCCCGAAAGTACAAAACCCATTCGTCAAGTGCTGGCTGAAGCGCTTTTGGTCCTGGGGAATTCACGTTTCATGCTGCTGATAGCAGTTTATTCCTGCTTCTGGATTCTTTATTTTCAAATGTTCGGTTCAGTACTCTGGTATATGGTTGACTTTATTCATCGAGCACCTGTAGATGAATTTATGGCCAAACTCGGAATACCTTTTAAACTTGACCCAGGACATGTAACAGTGATCAATGCTGCAACAATCGTCCTGCTTGTTGTATTGGTCAGTCGGATCACGACAAAAATGAAAGCGATTCCGGTGATGGCCGTTGGAATAGCAATCGGGTCAGTTGGGTTCTTGATCCTGGCTCTTACCAGTAGTGCTTGGATGTTTGTCCTCAGCATCGCTGTCTTTTCAATCGGAGAGATGACTGCCCATCCCAAGTATTACAGTTATGTCGGATTAATAGCTCCGCAAGACAAAAAAGCAGTTTACATGGGTTATGCCTTTCTCTACGGTGTTTTCGGAAGTCTGATCGGAACCAACCTTGGAGCTGTTCTTTACGAGAATATCCTCAAACCTGTTGTTCCTTCCGCCAGGGCAGTCAAGGCCGGGCTTCCTCTGGCTGCAGAAGCAGCAACACAGGCGAAATCTTTCTGGCTGATTTTTGCTGTTCTTGGAGGAGTCTGCCTCATAGGCATGCTTCTTTACAATCGATTCTTCTCAAAGGAAACACCTGAAACCAATCGTCGCGCCTGGAAAATCATGCTTGGCTTATACTCTGTTTTTGCCCTTGCCGGCTTTTACTTCCTCATTTATTCCCTTTTCCTTGTTCCAGAAATTCAGTGGAGAACTTTCGTCCAGGCACTTATTTTGCTGTTACTTGGAGGAGGAGGCTTAAGTATAAGCATGAGGAGGAAACCATGAAATCTCTCACCGAGCACCTGTTTTTTAACACAGATAAAAGGCGAGAATTTATCAATATTACTCCCCCAGTTGAGGCGTTGGTAGAAAAGAGCGGGGTCAAAGAAGGATTGTGCCTTGTCAATGCTATGCACATCACAGCTAGTGTTTTCATCAACGATGATGAGCGTGGATTACATGCAGATTTTGAGGAATGGCTGGAGAAACTTGCTCCCCATGAACCTGTATCAAAATACAGACATAACTTGACTGGCGAGGATAATGCTGATGCTCATTTAAAGAGAACAATAATGGGAAGGGAAGTAGTTGTTGCCATAACAGGAGGAAGGCTGGATTTTGGGCCCTGGGAGCAGATCTTCTACGGTGAGTTTGACGGCCGTAGAAAAAAAAGAGTGCTGGTCAA
>SOIV01000076.1 GCA_004377005.1 Candidatus Aminicenantota bacterium
ACGTTCGGCTAACTTCTTGTAGACATCTTTTGCCATGCTTTCCTCCTGTCAGGATCTGGAATTATAACTCCACTGAAATCTTCATGCTAAAAGTTTTTATATCTTCTTATTCCGGTGAAGGAATACACGTGATAAATCGTTAATAAAATCATTTCACTCCATTAGCTCAAAATCCTGCATATTCTATCATAAAAAGATAAGTTTATGTTTCGAATTTCCCTTCTCCACTTTATTCTGGAATTGCCTTTTCAATGAGATGTGATAATATAAAATACATTAAGAAGGAGGGGAAAATGCATAAAACAATCTCCTGGTTCCTAAGAATATTTTTTGTGGCGATACTTTTATTTTTTACCTTTTTTATAGTGGGAAATATAATATTAGGAATTTCAGAGCATGTCCCAAAGAATGTTCCAATAGAGCTAGAATTTTGGCCTTTTGCTCTGTTGTTATTTATAATTTTTGGATTGGTTAGTTATATCGTTTCTTGGTTTAATTCAAAATTAGCAGTTAAGCTACTTATGATTTTTAGCTTTATTATCACTATTTCTGCTCTTATATTACCAATGAAACACAAAACCCGAATGATTCCACTTATGGGAGGGCTATTTATTCTTGCGACAATAGTTAATTGGGCTTTAAAAAGAAAAAAATAAAGCTGATTTTAAGAGGAAAAGAATCTTCTTTTCCCTAATTGATTCAATTTTCCCAACAAAAATATATTTTAAGATTCCAGTTATCAACGAAGGAATATTACTACTTGTAGATTCACATAAACACTTTATCCAATAATTCTGCTGTTGAGATTATAGTAAAAGTTCTATCGCCTGTAGCATCCGCAATTAAATCAAAAGCCTTTCCTAATTTTACTTCATCTATTATTGTTTCTATCTTCTCTTTTGTCATTTTCTCCTTCCTTGTATATAAATACTTTACATCATCATAAGTAGGGGGCAAAGACACAAAAAATTTATCTCCTCGTTTATATACAATTTTTGCCCTTTCAGAGTCATTCAGTAAATCCCTTTTAAAACAAATAACTGCCTTGCGAAATGCCTCATAAAAATAATCAATATTTAAAGCTACGGCATCTATGCTTTTCGCATTTAGCATTTCCTGTAATTTCTCTGCCTTTGCTTTTCCATATGAATAAAATATCATTCTAGCGTTGCCCTCACGAGTTTTTTTTGACTCAGGAGTAAAGGAATGCAGTATTGAACACCTTGCAGAATAAATATCATCAGCAGTGCATAAAATATCAGAATTGGGTATCAAATATGTATTAATCCAATCTTTAAAGTCTCTTTGCTTTACCTCTTTTTGATTTTCTGGCAGATTTAGCCATGCCATTATATCTATTCCCGAGTAAATAAGAATAAGAGTAGGTCTTAGATATCGATTTTTTATGCAGCATTCGATAGCAAGAAATAAATCTCTAATATTTTCATAAATCGCTCTCTTTCCCCCAGATTCCCATCTAATAATTGATTGATTATTTTTTTTCATGGATTTGTTCCCCCTTCAACTTATAAATCAAGAAAATTTTCAAGTCAAATGAGAAAAAACAGACCTCTCCCCACGTCACAAATGCGTCACAGATTTTGCTGAAAACTTGCCTAATTATGGATACGCTTGCAAAATGTGAAATGAGGACTCACCAAGGCACTTCCTGGGTAAAAATGGCTGGCGGGAAGGTGTGGGAGTCGAACCCACCCAAGACCTTTTACAGCCTCATACTGGGTTTGAAGTCCAGAAGTCCCACCGTAACCTATTTATTTTATATGTTTTAGAGCTTCATCAACTGCGTCGAGCAATGGTTTTGAGGATATATCAGAGCCTACAGCATTTTTCATCCAGACTTGAGGAATAATATCCCCGGCCACACACATTCTTTCCATTTCTTCGCCAAGGTTCTTACCCTCAAGGTAGTTTCCAATCTGGAAAGCAATTATGTGCCCAA
Organism: Candidatus Aminicenantota bacterium; assembly: GCA_004377005.1. Taxonomy (GTDB): domain Bacteria; phylum Acidobacteriota; class Aminicenantia; order Aminicenantales; family Aminicenantaceae; genus SOIV01. The sequence goes on from SOIV01000076.1 coordinate 1,961, forward strand.
GAGGATAGTCAGGCAGATAAATGGTCCTATAAATCATATGCGAGTAGATGGCGAGAATTGGCTGGTCTTTTATTCCGAAGACATCGGCATAATATTTATTCCACACTTCCTTTGCAATTGATATAACAGCTTCCTTCAGTTTTTCTGGAGTTGCATCCGGATTTCTATAAAGCCAGTTCCAGACTTTCATATCAACAAGGGAAACTCCCATTATTTCGTAGGCATTCCAAAAATAGTCGAGTGCCTTCAGGTATTTTCGATTTTTGTCTTCGCTTTTTAGTCCGAGAACATCAAGATCTTTGTCCTGAAACACAAAGGCAAAAGCCTCTGTAAAAGCGGTATTAGGAACTCCCTGGAGCGCATAGTAGTCAACCTTCTGAAGAGTTAAGGTTTGTTCAACACAGTGACCCAATTCGTGCATCGCAATATTGAATCCTTTATAATTCATTCCCGTTTTGGGAACCCTGGTCCTCAGATGTGCCTTCTCTGATTTCATATCCGGACCCCAGGCATGCCCTGCTCCTCTTGCTGGATCAACTGCGATTTTTGGAGCGATAAACGCAGCCTGCTCCTGGGAGAATCCTAACTTCATCAGGATGTTCTTTAAATCTCCTTCAAAAGTTTTTACGTCGGGATACTTTTTGGCAACGATTTTATCGAGTTCCTCTTCTGTTATTGCGCTTCTTGGCTTAAACCCCGGATACCAGATATCAAAAGGCCGGAGTTTAGTCCCGAGCCTTTTCTGGATGAGTTTTCCGACCTTTCTTACCTGAGGGGATGAAATAAAGCTGGTAAATAAAGCTTCAACCTCTGCTTCTGGCATTTCTCTTCCTACCTCAAATACTCTTTTTATATGGGTTGGGAAATCAGGGTAGTAGGGATCAATCATTTTCGCAGCAATGAAATTGTTGAGAAAATGCTTGTACCGTGTGAGAGGTTCCGGATTAAATGCCAGTTCTTTTTTGTCTTTATAAACTTTATTTGTAAAGGGATTCCAGTGATATTCTGGATTATTTATCACAATTTCCGGGATTTGCTGGTTTATTATTCTAAGCATGATTTCATATATTATTTTCTGTTTAAAAAGGCCTTCAGGATCAGCATATCTTGCCTTTAATTCATCTCTTAATCCCCAGTGGGCTATGAGTTTTAAATCTTCTGGAAAATAAGTTTTGAACTTTTTGTCAATTAATTTACCCATGCATATGTTGTACTCGTAAATGTACGTGCTTGAGTCAGCGTAAGCCTGAGATCTTTTCTGATAGATTTCGGCTGGGACTCTTGATGTGAACCTATCCCCCATTCTTGCGTGGGCCCATTCCGTTCTGTTCCATTTTGGACCGAGCTCTGCTTTTTCAGAGAGTGAATAATGAGGAAAATTCAGCAGAACAAGGAATGCAATTTTATTGTTGAAAAAATCGTCTATGATATGAGCTGATGGGCTATACTGACTGAATATCCTATCTAAAGGAAGAATTCTGCCCCAATCAAGATCAATAGGCCGATTTAAATCAAGCCTCATCTTGTTGAAGTGTCCGGATAAGATCTCAAAATTTGTCTCAAGCCTTTTAAAGTTCTCATCAAGCAATTCCCCAGTTCCGATAAAATACTGTTCACAGAATTGTTCAAACTTTTTTGAAGTTCCATCGCTTTCTCTCCACAGTGATGCAGCCTGATCTACACCCTTTTCAATCCTGAGTTTTTGTGTCTCTCCGAACTTTTGAAGAAGTGATCCTTTTATTTTTTCCTTCGCTTCTAAATCAACAACTATCTCTTCTGCTTTAAGCTCCAGTAAAGAAAAAATAAAGATAATAGTAAGGAAAAAAAGCACAATTTTTTTCATTTTTAACCTCCTCAATAAAAAATGGGACTGCTCCCCATTTTTGCCAACGACAGGATGAATGTCAAGGAATAGAAAAGCACAAAGAAGTATTAATGATTATTGCTATAGGCTTTGCCTTTTAAAGAAAAAGAAAAGAATATAAGCATAAAAAGGGTAATACATATCATACAGGACTGTAAGCAAAACTACACAATAACAAAAAGGGACAGGCCACAGTTTTAAGTAGCCTGCCCCCTTTTTTTAATTAATTATTTATTCGCGAATTGGTAGCCTGCCATAAAATAGAGACGCACGATGTCTTCCATGATCCTGGGAGTGATCACGTAGATCGAGTCTTCTTTTGCATAAACTCCGTACCGCTGCCCACCCCGTACCCAGGCAGAATAGGCGGGAATTCCCTTTTCCAGGAAAGGGGCGTAATCGCTGTTGCCGCCGACATGGTTAATTTCTCCTTTGATTATTAATTATTTTTCTTCCTCCAATTATCCTTCTGAGAATTTATGTAGTTTTTATCACATCCTTATTTCATCGCCCACCATGGTGTTCGAAATCCTTCTCGCCTGACATTTGTGGCGCAATGGACTTCCCCACCCCATTTATGATACTGGCGTGCGTCTATAAAATGCGGCTTCAACGGCAAGCCAGAGAGGAGTTTGCGCATTTCCTCTTCCAGCTGATCTTTGCCGTCAATCACCGGGCCGTTGGGAGCGACAATGAAGATATGACCGTTTAATATTGTTGAATTGACCATGTTGGGGACAACAGAAACTCCGTTCTTGTCAAAAAACGAAGGCACTCTGATGAAATCTTCTTCCCTCAGACCAAGTTCCCTCTTGAGCAGATCAATATTCGGCTCGATTCGCTCTCTCTGAAGAGATTGATTAAGGTCTATCATGGTTTTATTCTTAGCGAACGATGATACCGTAGCCTTCTTAGAGTAGAGATCAAGTATTGGCAAGTCGCCATACCCGTCCTTCACCCATTTTTCAAGCAAGCCTATCATGGCATCTGTATCAACAACCAGGACTTTATAAGGATGCTCTGGGTCACCGCTGGGCAGGAATGATATCATTTCATCAACATGTTTAATCAATAACCAGCCCGTATCGAGCTTTAAGGCTGGAGCCTGAATTCCCTGGGCATCAAGCATGCCCACAATTTCCGGATTAAGAGAAGCCTCTTTTGGCCCGTCCGGATTATGCCCGTAGTAGATGCGGCCGTGCGGATACTCTGGCAACGGAGGTGTGACCTCCAGGTTTCCATACCAGTCCAACCAGCCGTTGCCACCTCTTCCTTGGCCATATTTCTCTCGGAATGTCCCTACTTGAATCCAGCCGAAATCACGCCCCAAAAGTCTATCCTTTGCATAATTATCCAGAGATCTGCTCCGGTTAGCCTTGAGGACTACATTCATCCTCTGTCCCGGCATCTCAGAGTATCCTATTTCCAGGGTATCCTGAAGCCAGATACAACGCGGGTTGTAAGGCTCTCCCGCAGGAACTACAACCAGCTCAGCCCCGGCTTGAGGAACGAGTTCACTCAGGCTTTTGATAAACGCTTCATTCCTCTCAGGAAACTCTCTTGCGTACAGGGTTGTTCCTCTGTTCAGGTTTGAGAGGAGAAGAAACGGTGCAACCTTCAGTCGCACGGAATCGGATTGAGTCTCTCCATTAGGGCTTTTCACAGTAACAGTCACTTCCGTCTCCCCGCTCCAGGATTTATCCGCATAAGAATTCGCTTCAATCCTCAACTCAAGGTCTTTCAAGCTTAGCAGTGCCGGATCAATGTTTCCATCAGCCGTAAGATTCAGAGGCCTATAATCATTATCAACGGCCTTTAAAAATAGACGAACCCGGTCCAGAGAAGCATTATCTACAGAAATGACGACCCGTGAATCTTCTGGCAAATCGGGGATTTTCTTGACTTTAAGAACAGCCAGATCTCTAAGATCCTCTGGCCCGTTAACAACAGCATCAGCATGGTCCGGCGTTTTTGTATTCTGGTCACTGTCATTATTATTGAAGAATATGGCCCCACGCTCTGAAGTCCACTTGTTTTTCCCTTGATTATCCTCGTCAAAGTCAACCTTACCATCGCGATTTACATCAGCTATAATCTGAACCTCGATTGCAGAAGCAGATTTCTGACATGAATTGGCTTGAAGCAATAAAATTGTTAATCCTGCAATCAGAATGAGTAAAAATTGGCCCTTTAATTGATTTTTTCTCATGTATTTTCGAATCATAATTTCACCCTTTCATATCATAACGATAATTACTTTCCTGGACCTGCATTCAGGTCGCTACAATTGTAAGGAAAAGGGGCCTATCCCCTTTTTCACACCTTCTATTTAAAAAATTCAGATTGGCGCAGAACATCTTTT
>SOIV01000138.1 GCA_004377005.1 Candidatus Aminicenantota bacterium
AGCTCCGCCTCCGCTTGGGCAGAGAGCCTCAAATCGCCTTCCTCCCCGATGGCCCCTACGGCATTCCTGTACTGCAAAAAAGGTAGGCATTGCGCAAGATACTCTTTCAAGGATTTTAAATAAACGTCGAGAGCCTTCTTTGCGTCTACTACAAATTATACTCGATGCTTTGGGATACAAGATTTCATTTCAGAAAAAACAGCTACGTTGAGAACTGCAAGACATTAAGGAAACTCCTTCAGAATAGGCAGAATGGCGAATAGATGGGCTTGATGAATCAAGCCCCTAAATAAGAGGAAAAGGGGTGTAGGTTGATGGGAAAATCGGGAAAAAGTTGACGGCGTCTAAGGACTTAACTAAAATAGAGCGAGATGATATCAGCAATACTCTCTTTAAGGGGCAAGTTATGAAAAGAATTTATAAGCTATTCACTTTATTCCTGGCTTTCACTCTTTTTATTTGCACATCAGATTCTATTTCAGAAAGCCAGCCTGAAATACCCGACGTCAGGCTTCCTGTGCTCATCACTTCTTGTGGACAGAGTCCTGGTCCTATAATGCTCAAAGTAGTATTTATGAGGTTGAAACTTGAGTATAAGCCTAAAGCTTATGAGGTTATTGAATCAGCTACTGCTGAGGATCTCAAAGCGATGAAGGAGGCAGACACACCTTACAAATCCCTCATCATCGTCATGGGAGCAAGTCTTAAAGGAATGGGAGCTGCTGGAATATCCATAGATGATGAATTGGCCAGAACTTCGAAGTTGATTGAGGAAGCACGCCGTCAGGGTATCACCATCATCGGAGCCCACATCGAGGGTATGAAAAGAAGAGCCCAGGGCGCTGCCGTGGGCGACAACACAGACGAGCTAAGCATTGACGCTGTCGCTCCTAAATCTGACCTTCTGGTTATAATAAAGGAAGGAAATGCAGACGGCCGCTTTACCACAATCGCCAATGAGAAAAACATTCCCATGATCGAGGCAGAAAAGATATTAGATCTTCTCTCTGAATTCAAGAAACTCTTTAAGAAATAGAGTTCGTTCGAAAATTATTTAGTTTAAATTGTCATGGAATTGAGCGTTGGGAAAATGGGGCCTGTCCCCATTCTTCCACTTCAGTCGTTCGCAATAACATATGATCACGTTATATTTGGACTAGCCCAAAAATTTTCTTTGTGAAAGAGCTGTAGCGCGTGAGCATTTATACTTCTACCCAAATAATCCTGGCCGTAATGGTGGTGACTTATATCGTCGCCAAGGTTTTAAAAGTTTCGACAGAGATCTCCATGTTCGCGGCCGCTCTGACTGGAGGGCTTGCTGGCGGAGTTGGAATCCCAGCCAGGCACATCGTTGAAGGAGCTTTTACCTACCTGGATATCATTCTCATTTTCATCACAGCCACCCTCTTCATGAATATCCTTAAAGAATCTGGGGGTGTCGTTTTCGTCGTAAGAGGAATCCTCAGGAAATTTTTTCGCAGAAAATCTATTCTTTTCGTCCTGCTTACTTTTCTCTTGCTGCTCCCCGGCGCTTTAACGGGTGCGGGAAGCGTAACAGTATTGATAACCGGAGGCATGGTAGCCATTGTCTTAGGCTACATGGGAATCTCTAAACCGAAAACAGCTGCTATTATTTTTATCCTGGCCGGTCTTAGCGCAGCCGCTCCTCCGGTAAGTTTATGGGCGATGCTCACCGCAGCAGGAGTCAATATGCCCTATGTGGGCTTCTTCCTTCCTCTGCTCCTTCCTTGCCTGTTTCTTTCTCTGATTACAATCTTTATCCTGGGTTGGAGGGGAAAACCTGTGAATCTGGAAAAAGCACTAAAAGAGCTTCCCGAAGCACCTCAAAAGATGAGTTGGATTCGAATCTCGCTCCCCTTTCTTGCTTTTCTCTTCTTGGTGCTTGCGGGAAGAATCTGGCCTCATTCGCTTCCTGTAGTGGGGTTGCCGATGATGTTTATGGCAGCCGCTTTTATCAGCCTGTTGCTTTCTCCCGTGAAAATAAATTTTCTCAAGATCTCAAGAAACACTGTCCACCAGCTCCTGCCTTTAATCGGGACTTTAACCTGTGTCGGAATCCTGGTTCAGATTATGACGCTCACCGGAGTCCGGGGACTTATAGCCATTACTATAGTTACCCTTCCACTGATTGCAGTTTTTATCACTCTCTGCCTTGTTCTTCCTGTTTCAGAGGCTGTGCTAATGTGGGGAGCTGCCCCGGTTCTGGGCGTTCCTCTGGTCTTACTTTTTAACACTATCGGACTCAATCCAATCATTGCTCTGGCGGGAATGAGTGTCATCTGGCCTCTGGGCGACGTCCTTCCTCCCACAGCGATAATCGGACGCCTGACTGTAGATACCGTTGGAATGAAAGAACCATACTCTAAGCTTTTAAAATACTGCATTATTCCGGCTGCGATCATCATGGCTGTGGGAACACTGATGGTTGTATTCAGCAAAAAATTAGCTTTCTTTACCTTATTGTAAAAATGAAGATTTTAGCTCATTCATGAGAATATAGATTTTGGCTGGTGATGAAATGATTAAGAATTTAAAATCAAAAAAATCGACACAACTGGACATTTTTAAGGAGGGTATTTTCGAATGATTATCACGATCCTTTATTATCTGCTAACAGCTTATATATCTTTTCTCATCGTCTGGAATCTTCTGAAAAGGAAAAAATGGCAGGAGGAAATTCTTTACATAATAATTCTCATGCCTTTTCTCTTAAGATTGTTTCGGCTTAAATAGAGGAAAATCATGCCTTTTAATTGGCTCTATCTTCGAAAATTTATCCTTATTACTTTAGGCCTGGTTCTCATGGTTTTTGCTGGCGTGAGCTTTTATGAAAGCCGGCACCTCAAAGAGCCTGTTGTCCTGAGCCAGGGGGTGACTCAGGTAAAAAAATTGAGCGATTATTTCCGGGGCATCAGGGGAACGATCAACGATTCAAATATTTATATTTTAGAAGGAGTGAAACCTGGAGGCACAATTCTCATCTTAGGGGGAACTCATCCTGAAGAGCCTGGTTCCCGCCTTACAACCTGGATTCTCGCAGAAAATGCAGAAGTCGATCAGGGAAGAGTTTTTGTGATTAACTCTGCTAATAGAAGCGCCACCACAGTGACGCGTTTGGGCGGTGGCTATCCACCGGATTTCACAATACCCACCCCATGGGGAGGACAAAAATTCCGCATGGGAGACCGCTGGTCAAATCCTCTTGACCAATGGCCCGATCCTGAAGCCTATATTCATTATCCAAGCCGACAGGAGCTGGCTTATGTCGATATCCGGAATCTGAATAGAACATGGCCAGGCCGGGCCAATGGCACTCTTACGGAAAAAACCTGCTATGCCCTTATCCAACTCATCCGCAAAGAGAAGGTGGATATCGTCATCGATCTCCATGAGGCAGAATTACAGTATCCAGTTATAAGCACCATTGTTGCTCACGAGAAAGGGCAGGACCTGGCTGCCCTAGCGTCCATGATGATATCAGGCACAGAAGGATTCAGCATCGGCATGGAGTATTCTCCCCCAGCCTTGCATGGCTTATCTCACCGTGAAATCGGCGACCACACCCAGGCCATATCTCTGCTCCTGGAGGCTCCTGAGCCTTTCCTGGATGCAACCCGAGGCCGAACAGATAGAGAGCTTCTTCTCGAAGGAAAAGATGAATTTGTAGTCAAGGCTGGAAAACATGGTCTGCTCTTTGAGAAAATGGACGAGAATGGATGGCCTGTTGAAGTGCGGGTCGGCCGGCATTGTTCAACAATACTTCAGATATTAGAGCTCTGGTCTGAAGAGAATCCCGGTAAATCTGTGATGGTAAAAGGGGTGCCTCGCTATGCTGAGGTCATCGAAAAAGGAATAGGCAATTTCCTTCACGATCCAGCCAAGGCTGACTCAAAGAGAATATACTATGAATAATATTGGCCAAAAAATTAGCACGAAAAAAAGGAGCCTGTCCCCTTTTTTTTTGTTTGCAGACGATGCTTTCATCATGGATAATAAAGAAAAAAAAGAAAAAATGAAAAGGAGATAAAGAGTGAAACACAAAGGAATATTTTTCGTGGTTTTCATCCTTTTTTTATTCTTACTTTCGGTGCTTATCCCTTCGGGAAAAAAGAGCACTCTGGAACAAGAAGATGATTCTTGGCTTGAATTCGATAACTGTACTTCTATCGTTGTCTCCAAAAAAGCCTCTGCTGATGGTTCAGTCATGACAACTCATTCCTGCGATGGAGGCTGGGAGTTCCAGCTCAACGTTGTCCCTGGAAAAAGTTCAAAGCAAGGCGAAATGCGTCCTGTCTACAAAGGAGGTGGACGCGGAGCTGAGAGGAGACAGGCTGTCATAGTCGGGGAAATACCTGAAGTCAAGCAAACTTACAGCCGTTTCGATATTGCCTATCCATTCATGAACGAAAAGCAACTTGGTATCGGAGAGACAACTTTTGGAGGGCGGAGAGAGCTTTACAATCCAGAGGGAAAACTCGACATCATGGCTTTGCAAAGAATCGTCCTTGAACGGACTTCTACTGCGCGGGAATCAATAAAAATGATAGGAGAGCTTGTTAAAAAGTACGGCTACGCTGACTATGGAGAGTGTCTGACTTTTATCGACACCAAAGAAGCCTGGCTCTTTGAGATCATGGGAGCTGGACCTTTGGAGATTGGAGCTGTCTGGGCAGCCAGAAGGATCCCGGAGGGTGAAGTCTCAGTGAGTGCCAACCGCAGCCGGATTGGTGAAATTAACATCAAGGATACTGATAATTTCATGGCATCTGAGAACATCTTCACCTTGGGAGAAGAAATGGGATGGTATGACCCAAAGTCGAGCAAGCCTTTTAAATTCTACGAAGTCTATGCGCCCAGCAATTCTATAGGCTGCAGAAGAAGGGAGTGGCGAGTTTTCAGCACACTTGCTCCAGGATTGAAACTTGATCCCTGGGTTGTGAGATATCCCTTCTCCGTGAAGCCGGAGAAAAAAGTCGCTATCCAGACTCTGATGTCTCTCCACAGAGACTTCTACCAGGGAACAGAACATGACCTGAGTAAGGATCTGGCTGCGGGACCTTTTAATAATCCCAATCGTTTTTCCACACGAACTAGACCTCCCAAAGGTTATATAGGCTGGGAACGACCTATTTCCATCTTCCGCTGCTCTTATTGTATTGTCTTACAGGTCAGAGACTGGCTTCCTGATTGGATAGGAGGTCTTGCCTGGTTCGCTGAGGACGATCCAAAAACAAGCTGCTTTGTTCCCTTTTATGGCGGCATCACCACTGTCCCTGAATCATACCAAGTCGGAAGAAGGGATGTGTTCAACAGAAAATCTGCCTGGTGGGCTTTCGATTTTGTTTCCAACTGGTCTAACCTAAGATATTCCCAGATGAGTGAAGACATCAGGAAAGCTTACTCAGATTTCGAGAATACATTCTTCAACCTTCAAGCTTCTGTAGAAGCCCGCGCGGAAACCCTGTACAAAGAAAATCCAACAGCATGCCGGGAGTACCTGACGAGGTATTCCAACGAAACAGCCCAAAGAGTAGTTAACGATTGGTGGGCCCTGGCCGATTACCTCATAGTTAAGTACAACGACGGCTATGTCAATGTTCCAGGAGGAAGAGGTGCACCAGGCTACCCGAAGGAATGGCTGGATGCTGTGGGCTACGGCAAAACAAAGATAAAAAATAAATAGTAAAACTCGTTAGAGAGAATAATCAATTTTAAATGAGGATTAAAAAATGCCAGTTGTTCATGTAAATGTTTGGGAGGGTTTTGGGCAAGAAAAAGCTAAAATCGCAATACGAGATATTACCAAAGTCTTTGTAAATTTAGGCGTCCCAGCGCATGCGGTAGAAGTAATTGTCCATGAAATCCAAAAAACGCACTGGGGAATAGGTGGAGAACCTGCTTCGAAAAAGTTCAAAGATACACCTTCCAAATAGTTTAACTAGTAAGCCAATTTTGTTCTTATTTATTCATTATAGAGAAGTCTTTCCTTTTTCCTATGACTTAGAAATGTTCATTTATCAGAAGCGATAATCTAATCCAGTCCTAAACATAAGAGAATTTAAATAGATGTATTTTATTTGAGCAAAAGTCTCTACTTATTCATCCTTAAAGCATTCATTTTTTGCCCAGTTTATTCCGGAAAACCAAGACAATTATGACA
>SOIV01000292.1 GCA_004377005.1 Candidatus Aminicenantota bacterium
TATTTTATCTTAACTTTTTTTTCTTCTCTTAATTTGAACATATAAGATTGGAAGAATTTGTTCTTTTTTGCCCCCAGCAAATTTTCCTTTTCTGTTTCCTTATCTTTCTCAAGGTCTTCTTGGGTCACTTCTTTCCTGTCCAGTATTTTAATCAGGGCATAACCTTCTTCAAACTCGACGGGTTCGCTTCCTTCCTTTAAAGGAAGAGAAAAAGCGAGCTCATCGATTTTCGAATTTTCTCCGATAACGCTTAGATACTGTCCCCGTTTGTGTTTATCGGCAGTGTTGTATTCAAGGCCATATTTTTCGGCCAGGCCCTCAAGGCTTGCTTTTTTGAGTTCTGCCTTGACTTTTTTCATTTTTTCCAAGGCCTTCTCTTTCTTTCTTAAAACTAAGAATTCTTCTTTGACTTCTTTTTCCACTTCTTCAAAGTTAGCTTGGCGAGGAAGTTCAACTTTTTCGAGTTGGGCAATTCCCACACCTTTGTATGTATAGATAGGGGAAGACATCTCCTTTTCTTTGAGTTCGAAAAGAGTTGTGCTTATAGTGCCTGCAGAGTCAATGTCTTCTATGGTCTCTCCCTCTTTGAGAAGGCCCGTATTTTTTAATTCAAAGCCAATTATTTGAGCGGCTGCGCTAAGACTTTTTTCTTTTCTTGCCCTTTTTTCTAATCTGCTAATTCTCTCCTCAGCCATCTCTCTGGCTTTCTGGTCCTTGACGACACTTTTTATTCTTTCTCGGACTTCTTCAAGAGGCCTTATCTCAGAAGGCTTTTTTTCTGTGACTTTAAGGATAGAAATCCCTTCTTCAAGTTCTACAACGCCAGAAGTTTCCCCCTCAGAAAGTTTCTCAATTTCTGTCTTCTCCCCAGAGGATAATGTTTGCCACTCATAAAGACCCCAGTCCCCGGCGTTATTTGCTTTATTATCCTTGGAATGTTTTTTTGCTAAATTACCGAAATCTTCGCCGCCTTTAATTTTTTCTAAAATTCCTTGGGCTTCTGCCAAAACAAGCTCTTTTTCTTTCTCATCATAAGGGAGATAGATTCTACTTGCCTTCAATCTTTCAGGATCTTTGAACTGTGATTCATTCTCTTTATAGTATTTTTCTATATCAGAATCAGTCAGTTCGATTTCTGCTTTTATGTCTTCTGTTTCGAGAAAGACAAATGCAGCTTCTCTTTTTTCAGGGATTTTGTATTTTTCCTTGTTCTTTTCAAAGTACTCCTTAACTTCGCTTGAAAGAGGCTCCCCTTTCAGCTCTATCTTTTCAGTTTCAAGGATGACAAATTCCATCTTGGCGGATTCGTTCCTGTTTTTATAGCTTTCCCAAAGTTCTTCAGGGGTAAGAGTGATTCCAGCTGTGAGGACTTTCATGACTTTGTTGAGGATAATCTCTTTTTTGAGGCTTTCTTCAAATTCTGAGATGGACATTCGGTTCCATTCCAGAATTCTCTTGTATTCTTCAAACCCGACGAATTTTCCCTCCCTTTGAAGGCCAGGAAAGCCTATTATTTTTTCTCGAATTTCTTCCGAAGAAGCATCTATTCCTAATTCTTGAGCTTTTTGAGAGAGAAGGGTTTGTTGGATGATCTGCTCGAGGACTTGTCTAGGAATATTGAGCTGCTGGATGAGTTTACTATCGAGGTCTTTAAACTCTCTTTTTAATCCCTCAAGTCTTTGCCTTAGATTCTGGAAGTAAAGATCCGCGGAAATTCTCTCTTTCCCTATTGTGACAATAGCCCCTGTTGCTCTTGTTTCTCCCAAACGGCCAGCTCCTCCCCATACTGCAAAAATAGTAATAATAAAGGCAGCAATAACAAGCCATAGGAAGGGAGACAATTTCTTTACGTTTTTTCGCATTGCTTTTAACATGATCTCACC
>SOIV01000187.1 GCA_004377005.1 Candidatus Aminicenantota bacterium
CAACGATTTATTTGTGCATTCTATAAGGTGGGCTTGATGAATCAAGCCCCTACAAAAAATTAAATCCCTATAGACAAATCAAATTCCTACAGACATGCGGGTTTTACGAATCATGCCTTTATATTTGTGTAGGTGTTTGATTCATCAAACACACATTTTCAATCATCCCAAATAAACAAGGTGGAGCTACATGAATCAAGCCCTTACAATCAAATTCCTGCAAAACAACCGGGTTTGATACGTAAATTCCCTACAGATAAGCCAAATCCCTGCATTCAACCTGTTTTTAATTGACTTATATTATTATATTCGTTATTTTTTAGGCTGCCTTGCTCATCGAGGTTATAAGAGTTGAGAAAAAAAAGAATATTGAATAATAAATATGCCGGATAAAGAACAAATAATTTTCAAACATATTGCTATAGAGGGAATTCTTAAATCTGGGAAGACAAAATTAGCTAATATCTTATCCAAAAAAATTGGAGGTAAGGTCATTTTTGACAGGATCGAAAATCCTTATCTTAGAGATTTTTATAATGAAAAAGAAGGAGCTGCCTTTCTTGCCCAGCTTGTCTTTTTGGTGAACAGGTACTACCAGCAAGTAAGCCTTCTGCAGAGGGATTTGTTTGAAGAAAGGATAATCTGTGATTACCTGTTTGAAAAAGATAAGATTTATGCCTACCAAACTCTCACTGATGATGAGCTTATTGTTTATGAAAGAATATACAGTTTGTTGCGGGATAGAGTGGGCAAGCCTGATTTGGTAATTCATCTCCAGATTTCTTTGCCTACCCTTTTGAAAAGTATTGACAAGGAAGGAAGTGCTCTGGAGAAAAATATCTCAGAGAAATATTTAGAGGATGTCATTGAAGCCTTTGATTATTTTTTCTTCAATTACCAGGCTGCACCGCTTTTAGTTGTGAAGTCAGATGGGTTGGATTTCGATCGGGAAGGAGATATAATAGATTTGCTAGATAAGATTAAGAAGATGAAAAAGAAATCTATGTACTATGTTCCTCTTGGCAAAGAAAATAAGCATTTGAAGAAATTGAAATAGACTTAAGATTTTTTCTTAAACAGAAGTCGTTCTGAACGGCTTTTTTAGACTTTACCTCAATCTTGCGTTTGAGGCGAGATGGGGAGAAAGGTGTGATCATGCCTAACGAAAAAACCCAAAAAAAGACCATCCCTTTTATTCAAGCTAAAAAAGAGAAAAAAGAAAAAATTGTAGCCATAACAGCTTATGATTTTCCTGTTGCTAAAATTGTGGATCAGTGTGGGATAGATTTGATCCTGGTGGGGGATTCACTAGGAATGGTTGTCTTAGGCTATGAAAACACCATTCCCGTTACCATGGAGGATATGATTCATCACACAAGACCAGTTGTTTTTGCTTCGAAAAGTGCCTTAGTTGTGGGAGATATGCCCTATTTTTCTTTCCACCTGTCCAACGAGGAATCGGTTTATAATGCTTCCCGGTTTCTCAAAGAAGCGGGTGCAAGTGCTGTCAAGATCGAAGGAGCATCCAAGAAAAGGCTAAAATTGGTTGAAGCTCTGGTCGAAGCGGAAATTCCGGTGATGGGACATGTTGGACTTACTCCTCAATCTATCTATCATTTTGGTCAATTCAAGGTAAAAGGAAAAGAAATCGATGAAGCCGAAAATATCGTTCAAGATGCTCTTAGTCTGGAGAAAGCAGGCGTTTTTTCCGTTATCTTAGAGTGTATTCCGATGGAAGTGGCTCGGATCATAACTGAAAAGCTTGAAATTCCTACGATAGGGATAGGAGCTGGTCCCTATTGTGATGGTCAGATTCTTGTTTTCCATGATTTAGTGGGCTTTTCAAACGGATACTTGCCCAAATTTGTCAAAAAATATGTAGACATTCATGAAGTTATCAGCCGGGCTGTGAAAGGATACATTGATGATGTCAAAAAAGGAACATTTCCAGATAGCAACTGCTCTTATCATTTTAAGTCAGAAAAACTTGATGAGCTAATCAAGAACGAGGATCAAAAGCGTGGAAAGAAGAAGAAATAATAGAAAATGATAAAATTCAAATTTTCTGGTTAATATGCCATGCCCTGCGTAATGACAATTTATTGTGTGATATTGCCACGCTTCGCTCGCAGCGACGGATTGCCACACTTCCTTCGGCCGATCGCAACGACAATTTTTTCATGAGAATGCTTCGCTCCTGCAGGGCTTGCAATGACATTTAACCACGCAACTTTGGGAGAAAGCCAAGATTGAGATGGCCATGAAAGTCATAAAAAAGATAGACGAGATGCGAAGTGCGGTTTCTGGTATAAAATCCGGGGGAATGAGCATCGGATTTGTTCCTACCATGGGCTATCTCCATGAAGGGCATCTGAGTTTGGTGAGAGAGTCTCTTCGGAAAGCAGATGTTACTGTGGTGAGCATATTCGTCAATCCTGCACAGTTCGGTCCGAGAGATGATTTTAAAGAGTATCCACGGGATTTGAATCGGGATTCAAAAGTTTTGGAGAGAGAAGGAGTCGATTATTTGTTTGTGCCTGAATCAGATGAGATATATCCCCAAGGACATAAGACATATGTCGAGGTTTACGATTTGCAGGATAAGCTGTGTGGCCGCTCCCGTCCTGGTCATTTTCAGGGAGTCTGTACTGTAGTGCTAAAGCTTTTCAATATTATCAATCCTGATGTTTCATTTTTCGGGCAGAAAGATGCCCAGCAGGCAATTATCTTAAAAAAGATGGTTAAGGAACTTAATTTAGAGGTGATAATAGAGGTTTTACCTATAATAAGAGAAGAGGATGGTCTTGCCCTCAGTTCCCGCAATAAATACTTAACCCAAGAAGAGAGGAAAGCAGCTCTTGTTTTGTCAAAAAGTCTGAAAGAGGCT
This sequence comes from Candidatus Aminicenantota bacterium, assembly GCA_004377005.1. GTDB lineage: Bacteria > Acidobacteriota > Aminicenantia > Aminicenantales > Aminicenantaceae > SOIV01. The sequence goes on from SOIV01000187.1 coordinate 2,888, forward strand.
CAATCGATGATGGAAGAAGGGCAGAGAGACTCGGCAGCGATTATCAAAGAAATGAAAGAAATAATTGGCAGGGAGCCCCTGGCAAAGATAGATTATGTTGAGATAGTAGACATGGATAAGCTCAATCCTGTGGCCAAAATTGAGAAGAAAGCTCTCGTTGCCATGTCGATTTTTATAGGAAAAGTCAGGCTTATTGATAATACAATTCTCCGCACAAAGGAGTAAAAAGCAATGAGAAGAATTATGTTAAAAGCAAAAATTCAAAAGCTCGTGGTCACAGAAACAAACCTTGATTATGAAGGAAGTCTCACTCTGGATGAATGCTTGATGGAAGCTGTCGGAATGATACCTTTCGAACAGATCCATGTCTATAATATATCTAACGGGGAAAGGTTTTTGACTTATTTGATAAAAGGTGCCAAGAATTCTGGAGTAGTAGGGGTGAACGGAGCAGCTGTTCATAAGGCAAAGGTAGGGGATAAATTGATTGTTGCTTCCTATGTTTCGTTGGATGAAGGAGAGATAGATTTTTTTATGCCGAAAATTTTACTGGTCGATGAAGACAACAAGATAAAAGAGATAAAATAAAATTTTTCAAACGCGGTGGAGGACCTTTGACCCAGATTTAAAAAAGGAGGAGTTGAACGGCGAGGGATTGCATGGAAAACTTGTTGAATCCCTCGATATGATAAATAGGGATCTTCTCAGTCTTGCTATTTCAATGCCCATTCTTTAAGCTTCTCGTATTCTACCTCACCGCAGATGACGTCGTTGGTTTCTGTGTTAAAAAACGTTGGCGTCCGGAGCTGACCTCCACATTTGGGAGAGATGATCGGCCTGTAAGAGCGCATCAAATCTGCATTTTTTTCGTTATGCCAGATTTCGAGTCTTTCTAGCTTAATGTCTGTCTCTTTTTCTAATTTATCTACATAAGGCATCATATTCTTGCAATGAGGACACTCCCTGGCCCAAAACATTATTCGTTTATGCATGTTTTTTTCTCCTTACGAAAAGCCCACACCAGCACTCTCCATCTTCTTTATCTTTATATGTTTCGTGGATAAGAAAGTTGCAGGGACAGACGAGCTTTAAATCTTCCACAAAATCCTTTGTGATCAGCCTGCAGGGGCAGTATTTCAGGCTATGATTTTGCTCGTTATTGAATAGTCCATCCAGGAGCATCTTGACTTTTTCTCTATCAGGATTAACTTGGAATTCATTATTTTCTGTGAATCTTTCAATTGACTCGAGAAATTTTTCCTTATCAAACTCAACTTCAGTCATGCCGCTTATCTTCTTTGCTTCTTCGGAAGAGATTTCTACATAGGCGCTCTTCGCCAGACAGGTAGGGCATATCTCTGGAGGTTTCACTCCATAATGGATGTCATTACATACAAAACAACGCCAATATTTCTTCATTTGATGAATTTTTAAAAATACTTATAGAACTATCTAGCGGATGACTGAATTAGCCCTTCTTGGCCATTTCCTGTTCCATTTCCGATTTTCTTGTGCAGTAGTAACCATTCTTGAGGCTCATTTTTTGATAGACAGGGCACTTGGGACAGTCGCATCCTTTCTCTTCTGTGATTATTTTGCTTTTTCCAACTAAGGGGTGACAGAAGCCCACTTCTGTTTCCTCAGCTACAAAAGTCGGACATGTCTTGCAGATGCACATGTCTTTAACCATTGGGAGCTTCTCTTTCATTTCTATGATCATTGTATCTGCTTCTTCCTCTGTTTTGCCCATTTTTTCCATGAGCATCTTTTTGACCATATCTTCTCGGCTCATTTTTTTCTTGGGAGCTTGGGCTCCCTCTTTTTGGCCAGAGGCAAAGCCAAATTCGGCCATCATCAGTCCTAAAAGACCACATCCACTCTTTTCGAAAAATTCTCTTCTTTTCATGGACAAATCCCTCCTTTTTTTATTTTATTTAATACAAAAAATTCATCAATTGTCAAATATATTTGGTATTTGGGGTCAGACCCCATTTCTTTACAGAGTTTTCAAGTAGGCTATAAGATCAGCGATTTCTTGTTGAGAGAGAGAAACAAAAGAGGGCATGGCGAGAAAAGGTGTTTTAAGTTGCTTTTTGATATTCTCAACATTTGCTGGTCTTTTGCTGAATGGGAGCCTTTCCTTTTTCAATATGTTTTTTAGGCCTGGCCCATGTTTGTTTTCTTCCTTGTCTGCATAGTGACAAGAGAGGCATTTACTTTTGAAGAGGGCAGCACCTTTTTCTGCGTTCCCTTGATGCAAAGTTTGAGGTGGCTCTGATATTTCTGGTGATTCGTGTTCTGTAGCTAAGATTCTTAAAAAGAAAAAGCCCGCCGAAGTGCTGAACACCATAAAACTCAAGACGAAGACAATCATTCCCATTATGGGTACAAATCTGAGAAATTGTTTATAATATTGAACAATGGAAATCTTTAAAATAAAGACAATAATAAGTGCTAAAGACAAAACTCCATGCAAGACAGCTCTTGTCGAGATCTGATCTCCAACCATGGCCCAGTATTTTAGACAGAAATAGCTTGTCAATAAGAGGAGGGCGGTAAAAACAAAACCAGCGACTCTGTGCATTTTTCTTAAGAGTTGGGCGCTGACTTTCCTTTCTGCTTTTCCCATCAGACTCAACATGCAGATTACTGCAATCAATGCTGCTAAAATAAAAAATACAGCGAGGATTGACTTAACCATAAATAAAGACATGAATTTTTCCTCTTCTTAGGTTAAATGTGTTTGTCTATTTTTGAATAAAATTTCGATTTACAAGAGAATTCGCGGGACAATCAGTTAGGGCTCTTCTATCCTGCGAGCACATTGAGACTTTAACTCTGAGAAGCTCTTTCTTTTTCTTTATTCAGCAGCACCAATTTCACAGTAGTACATCTTGTCCAGTCTATAATCCGAGGCTAGTGGACATGCTCCGCATAAGCATCCGTTTTTTGTTAGTTCGCAATTACCTTTTCCTTTTGCACAGAAAAAGCCTTCCATGTTGTCTTTCATGCATTGATTATGAGTGGGACATCCTCCACATATACATTTTTTCAAATTTTCGGGAGTATCGGGAACTTTTGCCATTTATTTCCTCCTTATATTTTAGTTATTTTCCAGATATTTCCTCCAGATTTTTCTGCTTTTTTAAATCCAACCTCACCGTGGAGATCGGTGAAGTATAAACCGTCGGGCCCAAAGGCCAGCCCACAGACGCTTGCCGGACCTTGACCTGAGTAAACTACGAAATCATTCAAGTATGTGACATTGTCGCGTTTATCTATAACCATTTCAACGATTTTCTTACCTTTATCTGTTCTTCCTTCATGATAGGCATGGCCGAACAGAGCCACAAAGAGATGATCTTTATAGTCTGGTCCGAACTGGTCCCCAGTAAAATCAATTGCAGTTGGAGCATGGGTATACCACCAGAAGAAAATCGAATTAGCCCTCATGGATTGGGGCCATCCATAATTTTCACCGGGAATAATCTTAGCTATCCTATCGTCTACTGCTGGTCCGTTGTCTGAGATATACAGATGATTGTCAGATTTTCTCCAAGCTGCACCAAAAGGATTTCTCAAGCCTTTGGCGTAGATATAACTCCCTGGTGTAGGATTGTCGGAAGGAATTGAGCCGTCAAGATTCATCCGAAGGATTTTTCCTCGTAGGTCGTTATCATCTTGGGCTACATCTGGATTTATCATTCCGTCGCCAACATTGACATAAAGCTTTCCATCATGAATAGTCAATGCTTGCACCTGATGAGCAGCGTTGATTGATGGGATATTATCTATGATAGTTTCGACTTTTTCTGCCTTTAGGCCGTCCTTAGTTGAGAATTTGACGACTTTGTTCTTGAATGATTCGCCTTCCTTGTAGAGCATGGAGGCGAAGACATCTCCATTTTCGTGGACGACAATCCCAATCACACCTGATTCGCCAGTTCCTGGCATCATGTAATTGGGCTCATAGTTAAGCAAGTTATCTGCAAAGGTAAAGACATTTAGTTCTTGAGTTATAACCTTGATACTTCCGTAGAGTTCAGTCACGTAAAAGAAAGGTGCTGATTTTTGTGGTTTAGGGTAACGTACAAAAGCCAGGTTGACTGGAAGGAGGAGGCCGGAAACAACTTTTTCGATTTTAAAGCTATCTCGTAGCTGCCAATTTTTGTTTTCAGTCATAAAGTAACCTCCTCAGTTTTGTTTTTTCTCCCAGGAGTGCTTGTGAAAATTAAAGCTAAGTCTTGTCCCCATAAAGTTTTTATCTTTGTTTTGAATACCGCTGCAAAAATTAATATGAACTATCTATTTTGTCAAGTTTTTTTATAAACATTTTTAAATTTTGCGCTCAGGGTTTTAAAAGTTACTTTTCAAATTAATACTTATTTCCTTTTTTCTCTGAATTTCCTTCCATTTGCATAAGAAAGAAATTCTTATGCTCGATGAACCGCCTTGATATAGATATTTGGGTTGACCATAACCTCAACAAGAGAGGGGAGTCGTGAGTCTAAGGTCTTCTTGATCGCTTCGTCCAGTTTTTCGGGATTAGAAACACGGATTCCCATTCCTCCTGCCGATGAAGCCATATCAGCAAAGTTGGGATTTGGAAAAGAAACATGGTATTCAGGATAACCATATTCCTCTTGTTCTTTCTTTATGTTTTTGAGCTTTCCGTCATTAAAAACTATTACTGCGATTGGCAGCTTGTTGTGGACAGCGGTTGTAAATTCCATCCCAGCCATCCCAAACCCGCCATCGCCAGTGATGGCAATAACTTGTCGTTTTGGCTGAGCAAATTGGCAGGCTACTGCTGCCGGGACACCGAATCCCATGCCAGCCATGTTTGCACAGAGTAGGGTCTGCTGCCTTTCGCACACAAATCGCTTATAAAACCAGTAAGTATGATCGCCTACATCTGAACAGATTAAGGCATCTTGAGCAGCTTGTCTTTTTAATGCCTGTATTACGGCACCTGGGTGAATCGGTTTCTGCTTATTCCGCGCGTCTTCCTCGATAAGCTCTTTATATTTAGCATGAGCCAGTCGTATCGCCTCCAGAAAATCAGGTTCAATTTTTCTTTTTTGCGTTGTCTTCTTCAGCATCTGAATCACACGGTGAGCATCTCCTACAATTCCGACCTTTACCGGAAATGTTTTTCCGACTCTTGTAGCATCGATATCGACTTGGATCACATCAATTTTGGGAACGAGGTTGCGCTGCCTGAACCCACTGCCTAAAATGATGATTAGATCCGATTTTGCCACTATTCTGGGAGCAAATTGGTTTCCAATCGACCCTAAGACTCCCAGGACAAGCTCATCAGACTCAGGAACTATCCCTTTTGCTCGAGCAGTAGTAGCAATGGGAGCTCCGATATGGCGGGCAAGATCAAGAAGATTTGGACCGCAGTGTCGAGCACCCCAACCCGCAAAAAGGAAAGGTCGCTTACTTTTGGCTATAAGTTTCGCTGCTTTTTTTACGGATTCGCCTGGGTAAAGATCAGGTTCGAATAGATGAGCATCTGGCGACCAGATGGACTCCTCCAGAGGCTCCACCAAAACATCGGTCGGTAAGCTCAAAGCTGATGGGCCCGGAGCTGTATAGGCTTTTTTGATGGCAAGGTTAACAACATTAAGGGTTTGTCCAGGACTTCCAATCATTTCCGCATAGACGCAAAAAGTCTTAAATATGTCGACCTCAGCTATTTCTTGAAGAGACTCGCTTCCTAGAAAGACCGCTGGCACCTGCCCAAGTAAGGCTAGAACTGGCGCTCGATCAGTAGCAGCATCGACGATGCCGGTGATAAGATTTGTCGCCCCTGGCCCGGCAATGGACATACACACGCCCAGGTCGCCTGTTAATTTAGCGTGTGACGAGGCCATAAAAGCCGCTGCTCCCTCGTGACGAGTTAGTACAAGGTCGATATCCGGGTTCCGGCGGATAGCCTCTGTTAGTGGCAGGTTTGAGTCGCCTGGTATCCCATAGATCCTCTTCACGCCATAAGCCGCGATTTGTTCGACAATCTTGTTTGCGACTGTGGTTTTTGCTCGGGTGATCGTTTCTTCACCTTCGATTACATTAAAAGCTGATTTGGGAGCTCCGCATTGGGGGCACGTCCAGTCTTCTGGAAGCTTATCGAAGGGAACACCTTCCTTGACTTCATCATATATGTAGCCGCATACTGAACATTTCCATTTTTTCATATTCCCTCCTATTTTCTAGCCAGAATAATGAATACGTAGAAAACAAAAAACAGGGCCAGGCCGATGATAAAAAATAAAGGCTGACCGTTCTTTTTCTCAGGCAAAAATTCTTTGACGATAATATAGAGGAGTATTCCTGCAATGAAGCTTATGAGGATATTATTAATGACCGATGGAACCTGGATTAGGATAGCAAAAATAACTCCCAGGATTGTGGAGAGAGAAAGAGCAATCTTAATCCAAGCTGTAGTTGGGTGCTTCTTTGGTGATGATAACATCATGGACATGGCTTTCCCTGACTCCAGATCCTGTAATTTTTATAAATTTTGCCTTTCTTTTGAGTTCTTGAATAGTTTTACAGCCCGCATAACCCATTCCAGCCTTAAGTCCTTCAACCATCATTTGAATGATATGAGCAGCGCTGCCTTTATAAGGCACTCTGCCCTCTATTCCTTCTGGGGCGATTTTGGCTTCGCTTGAAGTCAGATCCTGAAAATATCTATCCCGACTTCCTTCCTTCATGGCTTCTATTGATCCCATACCGCGATAAGTCTTATAAGAACGGCCTTGATAAATCACCACTTCCCCAGGAGATTCTTCTGTTCCGGCGAGGACGTTGCCGAGCATGACTGAACTTGCACCGGCAACAATAGCTTTGGTGATATCCCCTGAAAACTTTACGCCTCCATCAGCGATAATTGGGATATTCTTCGCCTCTGCTACCTTGTAGACATCTGCTATGGCTGTGATCTGAGGAATTCCGGCCCCCGTGACAACTCTGGTTGTGCAAATAGAGCCTGGACCAACTCCAACCTTTACTGCATCCACTCCAAGTTCAACGAGCTCTTTGGCAGCTTCTGTTGTGCCGATATTTCCGGCTACAAGCTCTTGTTTAGGGAATTCCTTTTTAAGCATTTTTATCGTATCCATAACTCTCTTGGAATGCCCGTGGGCTGTATCTACAACCAGTACATCAAGCTTTGCCTCGATTAGAGCCTTGGCTCTTTCCAGGGTTTCAGCTGCCACGCCTACGGCGGCGCCAACCAATAAACGGCCAAATTTATCTTTTGAAGCATGAGGGTACTGAATTCTCTTGAGGATATCTTTGTAGGTGATCAATCCTTTAAGGGAAAAATTATTATCCACCATCAGGATCTTTTCTATTTTATGTTTATGGAAGAGTTTCTCCGCTTCTTCAAGAGATGTCCCTAGCGGCACGGTTACTAAATCCTTGGTCATGGCTTTTTCTATGGCCAGGTTGAGGCGTGTTTCAAACCTGATATCTCGGTTGGTTAAAATACCTACCAGCTTATTTTTTTCATCAGTTATAGGAAGCCCCGAGATTTTATATTTTTTCATAACTTCCTTGGCTTCAAATATTTTGTTATGAGGTCTCATCGTGATAGGATCAACAATCATTCCACTTTCGTGGCGCTTGACTTTGTCCACTTCTTCTGCCTGTTTATCCGCGGGCATGTTCCTGTGGATGACTCCTAGCCCTCCTTGCTGAGCTAAGGCGATTGCCATTTTTGATTCTGTGACAGTATCCATGGCTGAGCTGACGATTGGGATGGAGAGGTTGATGTTCCGACTGAACTTTGTTTTTGTATCAACATGAGCGGGAATCGTATGAGACTTTGCAGGGAGAACAAGCACATCGTCAAAAGTCAGTCCTTCTTTCATTTTATGATTTAACATTTTTTCCACCTCATTTTTTCTTTTTTTTCTTTTTCCTCTTTTTTGGAATTAAGGATCTTGCTTGCTTGACTCTTGCGGCTTGGGAGCCTTGAGGACGCTGGTAGTACAGAGGTTGTTCCCTTCTTTCTGGTAGTTCTTCTTCTTTTACAGGCTGGAGAAGGAAAAGATAACGGATGGATTCTTCTTCAATTCTATCCATCATTGCCTGAAACATATCGTAACTTTCTTTTTTGTATTCAATTAGAGGATCCTTTTGAGCATAGCCTCGAAGGCCAATCCCTTCCTTTAGATAATCCATAGCTAACAGATGATCCTTCCACTGGGAATCTAAGATCTGAAGCGTGATGATTCTCTCAAATTCCCTCATGCGGGCTTCGCCCATGATATCGTCTTTCTCCTTATAGATATCTTTTAGAGCCTTGGAAATTTTATCTATTAATTCCTGATAATTTATTGTATCCCAATCTATGTTTAATTCCTCAATGTCCAGACCAAATTGGCTGGCAATTGCATTCCTGAACCCTTCAACATCCCAATCTTCGGGGGCCTTGTCCTTATTCGTATGATTATCCATAATCCATTCGACAAGGGTGACAATCAATCCCTGGATAAATTCTTTCATGTTTTTTCCATGAAGGATATCTTTTCTCTGGTTGTAGATGCTTGCTCGCTGTTTGTTCATCACATCGTCGTATTCCAGGAGATGCTTTCGTATGGAAAAATTCTGCCCTTCCACTTGCTTTTGGGCTCTCTCGATGGCTCTGCTCACCATTTTGTGTTCGATGGGAACTCCCTCTGCCATGCCAATCCTGGACATCAAACCTGATATTCTTTCGCTGCCGAAAATACGCATCAGGTCATCCTCCAGAGATAGATAAAAGCGAGAGGAGCCGGGATCTCCCTGCCTTCCGGATCTTCCTCTAAGCTGATTATCGATTCTTCTGGCTTCATGTCGTTCAGTGCCAATAATATGGAGCCCGATTAAATCAACGACTTTATCATGTTCTTGTTGAATGATATCACTCACTTCTGCCAGGGCTCTTTCCCATTCCTCCTGAGAGGCTTTTGTGGGATCAATTCCTTTTTTCCTTAAATTCTCTGAAGCTAAATACTTTGGACTTCCTCCCAGGAGGATGTCCACACCTCGGCCTGCCATGTTGGTGGCGATCGTTACTGCTCCTATGCTTCCCGTCTGAGCGATGATCTGAGCTTCCATCTCATGATACTTTGCGTTTAAGACGTCATGCTTTATTCCTATTTTTCTCAGGAGTGAGCTCAGATGTTCTGAATTTTCAATGGAAATTGTGCCTACCAGTACAGGCCGACCTTTTTTGTTGTTCTCGATGATTTCTTCAACAACAGCATCCCATTTTTCATTTTTAGTTCGGTATATCACATCCTGATACTCATAACGGAGAAGAGGTTTATTGGTGGGGATTTCCACCACATCTAGCTTATAGATGGACAGGAATTCTGTGGCTTCTGTTACTGCCGTGCCAGTCATACCAGCCAGTTTGTCATACAACCGAAAATAATTCTGAAAAGTAACGGAGGCTAAAGTTTGATATTCTTCCTCTATGCGCACCCTTTCTTTGGCCTCAAGGGCTTGGTGCAGACCATCGCTGTAACGTCGTCCTGGCATCAGACGACCCGTGAATTCATCCACGATTATCACTTTTCCGTCCTTGACCATGTAATCCACATCCTTTTTGAACAGGTGATGCGCTTTTAATGCCTGGTTTATATGATGGACCAAGTCCATGTGAGCTAGGTCATACAGGTTAGGAACTTTGAGAAATTTTTCGGCCTCAGCCACACCGTCTTCTGTTAGAGTGGAGGTTCTTGTTTTTTCCTCTACCTGATAATGTTGGTTATTGCGAAGACGGCGGATGAAACTGTCCACACGGTAATAAAGAGAAGTCGACTCTTCTGTAGGACCCGATATGATGAGGGGAGTCCGAGCTTCATCAATGAGAATGCTGTCCACTTCGTCTACGATGGCATAGTTGTGTTTTCTCTGGACAAGATCGGAAAGACGAAATTTCATATTATCCCGCAAGTAGTCAAACCCAAATTCATTATTGGTTCCGTAGGTGATATCTTTTCGGTAGGCCTCCTGTCTTTCCAGTTCATCCATATCATGCTGAATCGTTCCTACTTCAAGACCGAGAAAATTAAAGATTGGGCCCATCCACTCTGTGTCTCTTTTGGCAAGATAATCGTTCACTGTGACGATATGAACGCCATTTCCTTCCAGCGCGTTCAGATAGGCAGGAAGCGTAGCAACCAGAGTCTTTCCTTCCCCTGTCTTCATCTCAGCTATTTTCCCCTGGTGAAGAACAACGCCGCCCATAAGTTGAACATCAAACTGACGCATATTGATGGTCCTTTTACCGACTTCGCGGACGACTGCAAAAGCTTCGATGAGAAGGTCATCAAGAGTCGCTCCCTGCCCTAATTTTTCTTTAAATTCTGCTGCTTTCGCCCGAAGCTGATCGTCGCTTAGTTTTTGTATCTGAGGCTCGAGCTCGTTTATAGCAGCGGCATAGGGTTGGAGCTTTTTCAGATCTCTTTTGTTTTTAGTGCCGAAAATTTTTCGAATCAGCAATTTATACATTTGAGTATTTTGTAACAGAAAGGCTTTCCCTTGTCAATTTAACGCATGGTTTAACGCATGGGGTCAGACTTGCAAAACTTGAGTTTTTAAGAATGTGAGGGACGTTCCCCAATTTGCTGAAATAATTCAGGTTTTGTAAGTCTGACTCCCGGTTTGTTGACAGGGAAAAAATAATCCTATATTTTTAACGAATCCAGAATGCCAAAAAAAGAATTTTCAGCCCTCAAGATGTCGAATAAAACAAGGAATATTCTCCTCCTCATTCTCGTTTTTTTATTTTTCTCTTTCGTTTATCAATATTTTGTGAAAAAAGATATGGTAGATTTCGATGTTTGCTATCAGGGTGGGAAAAGAATTATTAATGGCGAAGCCCTCTACCGGGTCTCAGATGGTCATCTTCAGTATAAGTATTCTCCCGCTTCGGCTGTATTTTTTTCTTTATTTACTCTTTTCCCTTATGAGGTAGCTAAATACATCTGGTACTTATCAGAGCTTATCTTTTTATTCCTCAGTTTGTTCATATCTTATGATATTCTTCCTTCCAAGAAGAAGAAAAAAGGACTAATCCTTATCTTTTCCTTTCTCGTCCTGGTCAAATTTTTTGGCCGAGAAATAGAGCTGGGGCAGGTAAATATTTTTATTTTTTTCCTGTTGATACTGATGGTTAAAGCTTTGCTTAATAAGAATGATGTAAAAGGAGGCCTGTTTTTGGGTCTCTCTTTAATTTTTAAGCCCTACGGATTGGTATTTCTGCCCTATTTCATCCTAAAAAAAAGGTTTAAGCCGATTGCTTCAGGATTTGGAACGGTTATCATCGGGCTTATCTTGCCTATGATTTTTTATGGCTTGAGAGGGAATATAGTTGTTTTAAAGGAATGGCAAAAAACTTTATCTCAGTCTACTCCTGGCCTTATTGATCAGTATGATAATGCTTCTATCTTTGCCTTCTTTTTAAAAATAGTGCCTGATGAGAGTAGAGAACTAGCATTTATATTTATTATTTGCTCCGGCGTCCTTATTGCTTTTTCTTTTTTGTGGATGATGATCTTGGGAAAGAGAGAGAATTTGAAGAAGCCTGAAGTTCTTGAGTATTCGTTCTTATTCGTCTTAATTCCGCTTTTCTCTCCCTTAGCCTGGTATTATAATTACCTTTACTCCATTCTGACTATCGTTTTTTTGATAAATTACATTGATAAATTTCCCAAAGTCCTGAAGTATTTATTAATAGCAAATCTTATTATTATTGGAGGAAGCCTTAGGGAAGTATTGGGGAAAGATGCTTTTCGCTTTTACACTGGATATTCCCTGGTTTTGATAAGCTATTTGATAGTCCTTTTTCATCTTTTTTATTTAAGAGTTAAAATTAAACTGGGCCAGCAAGATTAATTTTTCCTGGTCCCCATTGATTTTTCCTTCAGTTTAGTTTATTATCAGTTGTAATAATTTTGAGAACGGTTCTCATTTAGAAATCAAGGAAAGGAAAGCGGTAGATTTAAAATGATCAGTTTGATTCAGGCTCCTTCTGACACACCACTGAGAATTGCGGGTATTTCTGGTGGCCATGGAGTGCGCAGAAGGCTTCTTGCTTTGGGTTTTCACAAGAGTGATATTATTGAATTGGATTCGCGAGGCATCCTTCGTGGCCCTGTTCTGATAAAAAATTTGACTTCTGATACATCTGTTGCCTTAGGTCGGGGAATAGCTCAAAAAATTTTAGTAGAGTTAATTGACGAAAGAAAATAAATTTCCAGATATCGTATTCATAGGACAGCCAAATTGTGGCAAAAGTACACTTTTTAATGCCATTGCTGGCCTGAAGGCGCAGACATCCAATTTTCCTGGCACAACGGTTAAACACACCCACAGTAAGGTCAATATCGAAGGAAAAGTATTAAACATCATTGACCTGCCGGGGACCTACTCTCTGAATCCTTCTGATCCGGCTGAAAAAGTTGTCCTCACCCACCTATTCTTGGAAAAGCCGGATTTAATCTTCAATGTGGTGGATGCCTCTATCCTTGGCCGGAGCCTTGAGTTGACTCTGGAACTCATCGAATTGGAATATCCTGTTATAGTTGTCTTGAATATGATTGATTTAGCAGAGAAAAAAGGCGTAGAGATCGATCCCAAAAAACTCGAGAAACTTCTCGGAGTACCTGTGATTCCAACGGTAGCTTCCCATGGTCGGGGGGTAAAGGAGTTGCTTGATGCCGCCTTCCGAAACCTGGAGAAAGGATTATCTGTCTCCCATATAAAATGGTCCCGGGATGTGGAAGATAAAATTGAAGAAATGGAAGATCATTTGCCCGAGGATTTTCCTATCGTCGGCAACAAAAGATTCACAGCTATAAATATGATAAGCTCCAGCAAACTTCTTTTTGATAAGATGCTCAAGGAGATAAATCCTGCTCTTAAGATGGTTCTTGATAGAGTGAGGAGTGAGCTTGAGACCAGGCACAACGCTCCTGCTTATGAAGTTATCGCGGCTGAAAGGCATCATCTGGCTTTTAAAATTTTTGAAGAAAGCAGCCGTGTGATAAGGGGAAAAAGAATCAGTATGCTGGATAGAGTGGATGATGTCATCATGCATCCCTTTTTGGGGTATCTTATCCTTCTGGCAGTTTTTCTTGGCTTTTTCTTTATTATTTTTAATGTCGGAAGTCCGTTAGAGGAGCTTCTTCTTGGTCCCTTGGATAATTTTAGGAACTTCCTTTCGCTGAAGCTTGGTGCAGGTGTTGTTTTTTATTTAGTCGACGGTCTCCTTCAAGGGATAGGAGGAGGTGTGGCCATTGTATTGCCTTATTTTATTCCCCTTCTTTTTCTTATGTCTTTCTTGGAGGATGTGGGCTACCTGGCAAGAGCAGGTTTCCTGATGGATACTTTTATGCACCGGATTGGACTTCACGGCAAGTCTATTTCTCCTTTTATTATCGGTTTTGGCTGCAATGTTCCGGCTATTGTTTCAACCCGGATCTTGGAATCCCGCAGGGATCGAATCGTCACCTCTCTGCTCATCCCATTTATTCCCTGTTCTGCCCGGACAACGATCATACTAGCTCTGGTTGGCTTTTACCTGGGTCCCTTCTGGGCTCTTGGTTTTTACCTGTTCAATATCCTTTTATTGGGTGTTCTTGGCCGGTTGATCACCTTATTTTTCAAGACTCCTTCTCCAGGATTGATACTTGAGATTCCTTCTTTGAAGATGCCGTCGGTTAAAAATATGATGAGAAAAACATATTTTCAGCTTAAGTCTTTTCTTAAATTTGCCTGGCCTATCCTGATTGCTGGAAGTGTTGTTTTGGGGCTGCTTCAGTATTTTAATCTCGATAAATTCATAAACATTGTCCTTTCTCCCCTGGTTGAAAAAGGGCTTGGCCTCCCCCAGGAACTCGGAGTGACTCTTGTGTTTGGTTTTTTAAGAAAAGAACTCTCTTTGATTATGATGCTTCAGGCCCTTGGAGTAAGCTACCAGGATTTGATGACCATCATCTCCAGGGAACAGCTTATCGTTTTCACTGTTTTTATAAGCTTTTTCATACCTTGCGTTTCTACTGTGGCTATCCTTTGGAAAGAAGTAGGAAAGAGGGTGGCTTTTCTCTCGATGGGCCTAAACACAGGCGTGGCAGTAGTAATTAGCCTGCTTGTTAGATTGATTTTAGCAATATAGATTAGAATCTATATCCTAAAGTCTTGCTGATATGCTTAATTTTCAAGACCACTAAGATAAAACTGTCAGAAAACACGAGTGTAAACTGGCCTTCACAGTTTAATTTATTCAATCCTTTTTATAATGTGCCATCCGTATTTGCTGGCTTCAGGATCGTACTCTGCAAGACCAATATCATTCACCTGAAGTTTAAAGCTTACATCACCAAACGCTTTTACCATCCTGGCACGAGAATACTCATCCTTACTTTTATCAGGAGGAATGCCAATATTTGACATCTTATAAATGCCTGGATGCTGATCATCAGTATATTCTTTAACCAGGGCATCAAAGTCTTCGCCGTTCTTTGCCCTCTTAAAAATTTCTTTTGCTAGTAATTCAGCCTCATCCCGATTGCGGATTAGATCTTCCTTCGGGATTGAACCTTTAAAGGCGATCAAAATGTGCTGGACAGTAACACGGTCAGGCTCCTTCTTACAGAAAACGAAGATAGGCAATACACCTAGAAGCATAATACAAATTGCTTTTTTCATAATCACCTCGCAAAAAATGAGTTGGGTCTTAGCCTTGAAAAATCTTAATAGATTATAATATAAATCCATTCTTATCGTTTGCGGATCTTGAGTCATAAGCTTGTTTGCAAGATTAGTCTGGGAAAGTAGGGTAGGAGTCTATTTTTCCCCCTCAAGGGTAACCATTGCTACCGCATATTCTTTCAAGTGAGAGATGGAAACATGGGCTTCGACAAAGGAAAATCTTTCCTTTGATTTTATCTCTAACTGAGGCTTTCCAGAGGGAAGGTTAAAAAGCTCAACTTCTTTCCAGCTTATCCTTCTTCCTATTGCCTTAAAAAAGGCCTCTTTGGCAGCAAAGCGGGCTGCTAAATGCTGGTATTTGTTTCTTTTTTTTAGACAATAACTGACTTCACGGGAAGTGAAGATCCTATCCAAAAATTTAGGATTTTTTTCCGCTATTTTTTTGACACGTTCCACTTCAATTATATCGATTCCGATTCCCTTTACCATATTGATCTCCCGATTTTAGTGGATCTTGTTTATCGTATGTTTTATTAAGCATATATTATATTGTTTTGCACTTAAAGTTTTTCTTTCCATGATCTATTTAGGCTTGATGAATCAGACACATACAATTCCTTTTTTATATTCAACCGGTGGGCTTGATAAATCAAGCCCCTACAACATCGCATTTCTCCTTTTTTTGTCAAATTCTGTTTGCTTCATACATTTTTTTAGATATGGGTTTGATAAATCAAGCCCCTACAAATTATTTAATTCGCTGATGAGGGCCTGGGTGGCTTTCGCCCCGATTATCTTTGCCAAATCCTCAGGTGCTGCCTTTTTTATCTCTTTTAGATCTTTATATTTATCAAGTAAGGCGGCTTTCCTCTTTTTGCCCAAACCTGGAATATTATCAAGCCGGGATTCGAAGCTTCTTTTTTCTCTTCTCAAGCGGTGAAAGGAAATAGCAAAACGGTGAGCTTCGTCTCTAA